>JBJFAQ010000112.1:0-22478 GCA_051887995.1 Eubacteriales bacterium | reverse complement strand
AGCTCACGCAGCTCCATATTTATAAGCAGCAGCACACCGTCATAATCATCGCCGAAACCTTACCCGCCGTAGTCAAAAAAATCGTCGGCGTATTCCTCCGATGTCTTGCCTTCGGTATCGTTTGTCGTCACCGCGACAAGGTCGAGCTTATATTCCTCGCTTATTTTTCCGAAAGTTTCCTCGAGCTCCTCTTTCTCAGATGCGCTAAGCAGTCCCGCCATGTCGCAGACGCGGTCTGTACCCTCTGCATTTGCGGTCAGGGCAAACGAAAGAAAAAGGAAAAGCGATATGAGAAGGAGCGAAAGTTTATTTTTCATTTTTCCCCTCCTCAAAACAGCCACATGAGCCATGACAGAAGGAATACGACCGCGCTTACGGCGCCTGCAATTCCGAAAAGCCATCGGCGGTACGCCGATGTGTCAAGCGGCAGGTCTCCTACCATTTTTCCGGTCTGTCCGTTCATGGCAAATATGTATTTTTTGCCCTGCCACGTGGTGTTCAGTATCCACACAGGGCAAAGCGCGTACCGTGATTTTCCGCCCGAAAGTCTGACTGACTCGCTCTCCGTCGTAATTCCGGTATATCCGCCGAGCGTTCCCGAAAGCGCCTCGCATACACTGCGCTTTATGCGCTCGTTTGCACGCGAAACGCAGTCCTCCGACGGCACGTCATATCTGTCCGCAATATATCCGGCAAGATATGCGGTCTTGAAATCGACAGCCTCCTCCATTCGGTACGGCTCAATTGATTCCATAAGCTCATCGGGCATTTTGGTCGATCCGTCCACGGGAATGTCGGCAAAAGACATTTTCCCGCTCCGAAGAAGCGAATAGTGGTCCGTTTTGGTATAGCGGTATTTGCCGTCGCTCCATGATGTGACGCGCGATGCGCGGAAGCGGGCGCTGCCGTCCGCTTCCGCACCGAAAAGCCAGAAAGGCACGTATACTCCCTTTATCTCGTCGATGTGGTTTTCATCCGCAAAAGGCTTCGGGAGCAATTTTTTCCCGCTTATATGCTTACGGTACGCGTTCTTCGCGCTTTCCTTGTCAAGTGCAAACGGAATGATGCAGTCCGGGCGCAAATCTCCTCCGAACTGTCCCATGAAAACCACGGGATTTCCGCAGTACGGACAACTTGTCGCCGCAAGAGTGTCATCTCCGATGATCTCTCCGCCGCAGGAACGGCAAACATATATCCTCATGCCGTCCGTCTCGCCCTCCTGCCACTCGGAGGCGGTGTCGGATGCCCATTTCAGCTCGTCCGCGCCTTCTTTTTTAAGGTCGTCGTCGTAAGCCTTTAATGTCTCGACATCAAACTCCGTGTCGCAGTATGGACACTTCATTTTCTGAAGCTTACTGTCAAATGTAATTGCGCCTCCGCAGCAGGGGCATTTATATTCCTGGATTTCAGACAAGATAATACCTCCGCAATGCAAATGTTACTTTATGTCCTTATCGTCAAAGGCGTCGCCGCACTCGGGGCAGAATTTCGGAGGATTCTTCGGGTCTTCCGGCTCATAGCCGCACTTATCGCATCTGTAAAGAGGCTCGCCTGCGGGCTTCTTTGCCCCGCAGTTCGGGCAGAATTTGCCTTTGTTTAGCGAACCGCATGCGCATTTCCAGCCCTCCGGACGCTTTGCTCCGCATTCCGTGCAGAAATTTCCGGTCGCCGTGTTGCCGCACGCGCACTTCCATGCGCCGCTCTCCGTCGTGCCGCGACGGGTTTCTGTATTTCCGTTCTGATTTTTTGCTCCCATCTCATAGAGATTTTGCATTCCTGCGCCGTTTCCGGCGTTCATAGCCATACCCATGCCCATAAAACCCGTCATAGCGCCGCTGCTGTTTGAGGCTGCCGCTTTCATGGCGTCTGCCTGCGCTCCGGCAAGAGTTGCCGCCGCCATTGTGGGATCGCGCAGAACCGCGCTCTTCTGAGCCTGCTTTATAAGGTCTGCGTCCTCCTCCGTCAGAGTTATGGGATTGAGCGCAACCGACGAGACCTTAAGTCCCCTAAGCTCTCCCCATTTCTTTGAGAGCGTTTCATTCATTGCTTCTTCAAGCTCTGCGTTATGAGAAGCAATCTGGTTCGGGCGTATCTCAAGCTCGGAAAGTCTGCCGAAAGCAGGCGCGAGCGCGCTTATAAATTCGGTTTTGAGCTGTGTGTCAAGCTCGTCGCGCGTATATTCGGACACGACATTGCCGCACACGTTAGTATAGAAGCGCAGCGGGTCGGCAATTTTATATGAATATATTCCGGAGCATCTTACCGAAACATCAATGTCAAGTCCTATCTTAGAATCAACAACGCGGAAAGGTATGGGATTCGGCGTGCCGAACTTATTGTCGATAAGCTCCTTTGTATTTATATAGTATACGCGCTGATCCTTGCCGGTATCGCCGCCGTATGTGAAACGTTTCCCTATCGTTTTGAAGGTCTGTTTAACAGACTCTCCGAGAGAACCGGCAAAAATGCTCGGCTCTGTGGATTTGTCGTATGTAAATTCACCCGGCTCTGCACAAAACTCGACAATCTTTCCCTGCTCGACAATAATCATGCACTGTCCGTCGGCGACCGCAATGCCGCTTCCGTTTGAGATGATGTTGTCGCTTGCCTTCGTATTTGAAGAGCGACCGGATACGCGCTTTTCGCCCTTTTTCATCATGACGTTTTTGTCAAGGGCGTCGCAGTAGAAAAACTCCTTCCACTGGTCGGCAAGCGTGCCGCCGAGAGCGCCGATTCCTGCTTTGATAAGTCCCATAGTTAAGTCTCCTTTCAAAATAAACAAATTTAATGCTGAAAATTCACGGTGTTTATAAACAAAATTCGAGTTATATTTATTATACATGATTTCGGCGAAAACTTCACGCATTTTTACTGTATTTAATTTAAATTTAAACTTTGTTTACATTTAATTTGGCGAAAAAACCTCTTTTTTATTTGTATTTCCATAAATACGAGTCGAAAAAGTAAAAACGGAGAAAGGCACGACAGCTTTTCCCCGTTTTCTGTTTTTTTGCGGCATTTTACCTTCGGATCTTACCTTACGCCTCTGCGTTTTCTTCCTCCGGTTCGTCTTTCTTTCCCGCAAGATTCTTTTCAATCATCATGTCCTTTACCTTCATCAGGCGAGTTGTGTTTCCGCGCTCGTTTTCCTCGAGCTTCATCTTTATCGTCTTTATACCCGCGAGATACTGAGGCATCATGATGTATTCAAGCGCGTTTACGCGCCGTCTTGTTCTTTCTATCTCCTCGGCAAGAAGCTGTGCCGTTTTTTCGAGCTGTGCCATTCGCACAAGGTCTGTCAGTACAGAGCCGAGTTCTCTCACCGATGTGTCAAGCTCGCCTGACGTGAACGCCATTCCGTATGTCACTTTGTCTCCGGCGACCTCTGTCGTCTTGAAGTCAAACTTCGGAACAGTCACGCTCATCAGATTTTTGTATGACACATCGAGCTTCCCCTCTCTGCCGGGCATAATCAGCGCTTCCCGCAGCATTTCGGGACTTGTCACCGCCGCCGCAACGGAAAAGCTGCCGTAAGCCTCTGCGAGCTTTCTCTCGATGTTCTCTCTCAGCTCCTTGTCCTCGCGCACGATTTCAAGAAACTGGCGCATCAGCTCGTCCCGCTTATCTTTAAGCAGTTTATGACCGCGCCTTGCGGTCGTATATCTCGCCTGAAGCTTTTTCAGCTCCATGCGGGTAGGATTCACGCGAATTTCCGCCACTTACGCTCTCTCCTTTCGTCTCTTCTTTATGACCAAAAGCAAAAAATATGTCATTCCGCGCTCTTCGGCCAGTATTTTTCGACGATTTCGGGCTTTATACGCTTCATCTCGCTTTTCGGAAGGATTGAAAGCAGCTTCCAGCCAAGGTCGAGCGTTTCTTCAATCGAACGGTTCTCATAGAAGCCCTGACCGATGTATTCTTCCTCAAAAGCGTCGGCGAATTTGGCATAAAGACGGTCTATCGGCGTAAGAGCCGCTTCGCCGAGCACCACCATAAGCTCCTTCGCTTCTTTTCCTCTCGCATAGCTTGAGAAAAGCTGGTTCATCGTGCCGGCGTGGTCCTCGCGCGTCTTGCCCTCGCCTATACCTTTATCCTTAAGACGGGAAAGTGACGGAAGCACATCTACCGGAGGCATAAAGCCCTTTCGGTATATTTCACGCGAAAGGATTATCTGTCCCTCGGTAATATATCCCGTAAGGTCGGGAATCGGGTGGGTCTTGTCATCCTCGGGCATTGTAAGAATCGGTATCATGGTAATCGAGCCTTCGCTGCCCATTTTGCGTCCCGCTCTCTCATACATCGTTGCAAGGTCGGTGTAAAGATAGCCGGGATATCCGCGTCTGCCGGGAACTTCCTTGCGCGCGGCGGAAACCTCGCGCAGTGCCTCGGCGTAGTTTGTTATGTCGGTCATTATGACAAGCACATGCATGTCGCACTCAAACGCAAGGTATTCGGCGGCAGTCAGTGCCATACGCGGCGTTGAAATACGCTCGATTGCGGCGTCGGACGCCAGATTTATAAAGAGCACGGTGCGGTCGATTGCGCCGGTTTTCTTGAAGTCCGAGATAAAGAAGTCAGCTTCCTCAAATGTAATACCGATAGCGGCAAAAACAACGGCGAATTTGGAATCCGTACCTCTTACCTTTGCCTGACGTGCAATCTGCGCTGCAAGCGAAGCATGCGGAAGACCCGAGCCTGAGAATATCGGGAGTTTCTGCCCTCTTACCAAGGTATTAAGTCCGTCTATTGTGGAAATTCCGGTCTGGATAAACTCCGAGGGGTAGTATCTTGCCGCCGGATTTATCGGAGTGCCGTTGATATCGAGCGATTTTTCGGGTATGATTTTTGCGCCGCCGTCAATAGGCTCGCCCATGCCGTTAAACACTCTGCCGAGCATATTCCGCGAAACCGGAAGCTCAACGCCGTGTCCGAGAAAGCGCACCTTGCTCTCTGCAAGGTTCAGTCCCGCCGAGCTTTCAAAGAGCTGAACGAGAACGTCACGTCCGTTCACCTCAAGCACGCGGCAGCGTCTTACCTCGCCGCCCGGAAGCTCGATCTCGCCAAGCTCGTCATATTTTACGCCGTCAACCTGCTTTACAAGCATCAGAGGTCCCGCGACTTCCTCAATGGTTCTGTATTCTCTGATCATTTATATGGCCATGCCTTTCTTCAAAATATCAGGTTCTTTCCGCTTTTGCGGCAGCTTCGTCGATCTGCTTTTTGAGGGTTTCCTCTATCTTCGCGTACTCTTCCTTATAGTTTTCATAAGGAACGGACTTTGCGCGTCCTATAAGCTCGCGTACCGGCAAATCGGCAAGCGTCTGTATATCCGCCCCCTGCGCGACAGCTTTTCTCGACAGATCCTCATATGCGAAAATAAGTTTAAGAAGCGCATACTGCTTGTCAAGCGGCGTATATCCGTCAATATCGTCGAAAGCGTACTGCTGGAGGAAATCCTCGCGCACTGAGCGCGCGACCTCAAGAGTAAGCCTGTCATCTGCCGAAAGAGAGTCAACGCCGACGAGTTTAACTATCTCATCAAGGTCGTTTTCGAGCTGGAGCGTCTTTAAGCACCTGTTTGTAAGAGTCATCCAGTCTCTTGCAATATTTTCTTCACACCACGGCGCAAGTCTGTCGCGGTAAAGAGAATAGGAATTGAGCCAGTTGATAGCCGGGAAATGACGGCGGTAGGCAAGAGACGAATCAAGTCCCCAGAAAACCTTTACGATACGGAGCGTTGCCTGCGTAACAGGCTCCGAAATATCTCCGCCCTGAGGAGATACTGCACCGATGGCGCTGAGCGCGCCCTCGCGTCCGTCGGAACCGAGACATATAACCTTTCCGGCTCTTTCGTAAAAGCCTGCAAGACGGGAGGTAAGGTATGCGGGATAGCCCTCCTCGCCCGGCATCTCCTCAAGACGTCCGGACATTTCGCGCAGAGCCTCTGCCCAGCGTGAGGTGGAGTCCGCAATAACTGCAACGGCATATCCCATATCGCGGTAATATTCCGCTATGGTAATTCCGGTGTATATCGAAGCCTCGCGCGCCGCAACGGGCATGTCCGAGGTGTTCGCAATAAGAACGGTACGCTTCATGAGCGACTCGCCCGTTCTCGGGTCAACAAGCTCCGGAAATTCTCTCAGAACGTCTGTCATTTCGTTTCCGCGCTCTCCGCAGCCGATGTAAACGACAAGGTCAACGTCGCTCCACTTTGCAAGCTGATGCTGAACGACGGTCTTTCCGCTTCCGAAAGGACCCGGAACACACGCCGTTCCTCCCTTGGCGATGGGGAAAAGCGCGTCAATTGAACGCTGTCCCGTTATCATCGGCTCGGCGGGCGGCAGTTTTTCCTTAAATGGACGTGCAATACGCACCGGCCACTTCTGCATAAGGGTAAGCGGCACGATGTCTCCGCTCACAAGCTTTATTTTGCCTATTGTATCCGTCACCTTATAATCGCCCGAGACAAGATTTACGATAGTTCCCTTCTGCTTCGGCGCGACCATAATTTTATGCTTTATAACTTCGGTTTCGTCCACAAATCCGAGAATGTCTCCCGGCTCAACGGCATCTCCGGTTTTCTTCTCAGCCTCGAAATGCCAGACCTTTTCACGGTCAAGCGCAGGCTCGTCAATACCTCGGGGGAGATTTGAGCCCGCCTTTTCGCGTATAGCCTCAAGAGGACGCTGAATACCGTCATATATATTTGTTATAAGTCCGGGACCAAGTTCTACCGACAGCGGCTCGCCCGTAGAGGTTACGATGTCGCCGCGTCCGATTCCGGCAGTCTCCTCATAGACCTGTATCGAAGCTCTGTCTCCGTGCATTTCGATGATTTCGCCGATAAGACGCTTCTCTCCGACACGCACAACGTCGAACATGTTCGCGTGCCTCATGCCCTCTGCGACAACGAGAGGTCCCGAGACCTTCAGTATTTTTCCGATTACTTCTTCCATAGACGTATACCTTTCTATGCCAATTTACTTTTTATCAAAGAGAATGTCAGCGCCCACGGCTCTGAGCGCAGCACTGCGGATAGCGGACATTCCGTACCCTGTGCTTCCGTCTTTGTCCGGTATCGAAACAATGGCGGGAAGCGGCATGTCTTTATACCGTGCAAGCTCCTCCTCAAGCGCTGAAGCGAGCTTTTCCGTAATGAAAATGACGGCAAATTCTCCGCCGTGCGCCGCCTCGGAAAGCGCTTTTTTCGCTTCCTCCGCGTCACTTACGTCAAAAACGGTGAAGCCGAGCGCCATGAAGCCGAGAACCGAATCGCGGTCTCCTATAACGGCGATTTTATACATAGCTTGCCCTCACCCTTTCTCTTATGGTATCGGCGGATAGTCCCGCTTGCTTTCCCGCAAGGATTATTCTCAAATTTTTGATCTCATACTCAACTGCGACAATATAAGCGTATAGCACCGACGCGCCGAACGGAACAAAGCGCACCTTGCGCACCTTTTCCATATAAGCGTCGTCGCACGCGCGTTCAATCGAAGCGAGCGATACCTTTTCGCTGTCCTCAGAGACGAGGGAAGCAACCCCTGCATATCCGGCAGAGGAAGCCGCGAGGGAAAGCCCGTCCTCTTTTTCCTTATCGGTAAGGGAAAGCAGCCGCTCAGGCTCGATACTTCCGCCCGGCACAAGAGATTCTCTCAGAATTTCAAGCGCCGCAACTCCCGCGCCTATCCGCAGCGTTCGGACGCACATCATAATGTTTGTAAGGTCTATCTTTGTGCGTACAAAGTCGGAAACAAGCTCATCGCCGCTTTCTCTTGCCGCCTCGAGCATATCGGCAAAGCAGGCGGCGTCGATAAGAATGTCAATCCACTGCGGACTGCCTGTTTTCGCGTACATTTCGAGCGCTTTTTCGCAGGAATCCGCCATGTTTTTCGGAAGAGCGGAAAAATCGCGCGACGCGGGCATTTCAAGTATCTTTTCGGTCGGCACAGTTCCGAATGAAAACATCATTCCGTCCGGGGACGTGCCGCGCAGAAAGCATTTGAGCGCAGATTTTATATTGTTGCAGTCATACTGATATTCAAGCGGGAGCACCGTTTTCTTTCCCGGGTCTATGCTCTCAACAAAGCGATAGGCTTCACCGAGCGCTTCGGTAAAAATATCAGACGCCGGGGCGCTTTGAGCATTTCCGGAATCGGAAAGCTGCGCGATGAGGGAATTCACATCGTCAGTCCCGCGCGACGCTATCGCCTGCGCGATTCTCTCGCCGCCGATAAGCCGGTTTTCCGTCGCTCTGACTCTTGCCGACGCATAAAGGTATTCGGTTTCATTCGGTTTTTTTCTTCTCATTACCTCATTTCCTTTCCGAATACATAAAAGTCAATCCTTGTCATCAAACAGAAGCGCCGATATTTCCGGTTCAAGCCGTTCTCTGACCTGAGAAAAAACAGATGAGAGAGAGCAGTTTATCTCAATGTCTCCGCAGACAAGGATAATACCCCCGTCAATATCGGCGGTTTTTTCCGATATGACGAGCTTTGCAACCGTGTCACGGCTCTCCTTGCCAATAACGATTCGTCCGACTCCCTCAAGTACAATTTTTCCGTATTTTTCCCTGTCGTTTTTGCCAAAAACAATCTCGTATCTTTCCGGAGTTTCAACATTTTCCTCTCCGTAGAGCGAAATATTCGTTCTCTCTGCATCGAGCTCGGAAAGGAAGGCCTCGGCGGTCAGCTTTGAGAGCAGCTCGCAGTATTTTTCCTCCGGAAGGTGCATTATCTCGCTGTAAGCGGTCTCAAACGCCTTGTCAACCGCTCTCGCCTTTGCCGCAAGAAGCGCTCCGCGCTTCTGCATGGCGGCGGAGGATTTTGCGCGCGCAATGATGTTCTCGGCGCTCTTCTGCGCCTTTTCCTCAAGCTCCGCCCTGATTTTATCCGCGTCCTTGCCGGCCTCGAACATAATCTCCGAGCAGCGCTTTGACGCTTCGGCTATTATGCCGTCTGCGTCCTTTTTCGCTTCGGAAATTATTTTTCCGGTAATTTTGTCAAGTCCCGTCATTACGGTACTCCTTATATCTTGACGAAAAGAACGGGAAGAAGGGATACAAGCAGAGCGAAAATCGCGTATGTTTCAACAAGCGCCGCGGAGGTGATTGCCTTACCGACTTCGTTCGGGCGCTTGGCGATGAGGCTGATGCCCGCTGCGGCAACGCGTCCCTGCTTGATTGCGGAAAAATAACCTACTATTGCTATCGGGATAGATACCATAAGGAAATAGCCGCCCTGAGCCAGGGTAAGCTCAACGGGATTTCCGCCGAAAATGCCGAGCTTCATGATAATAATGAACGCCGTGATAAGACCGTAGATACCCTGAGTACCGGGAAGAGCCTGAAGAATCAGCGCCTTACCGAACTTTGAAGGGTCCTCCGTAAGAAGTCCCGCGCCTGCCTCGCCGACAATTCCTACGCCTTTTGCACTTCCCATACCTGCAAAGGTTGCCGCGAGTCCCGCTCCGAGCAGAGCAAGGTTATTGCCTGAAAATACCTGCTGAAAAAAATCACCGAATGTCATAATAATTTCTCCTTTTCTTTTTTTAATCTGTTGTATATTTGTCCGAAGGAACGGCAGCCTTGAACGGTCTGCCTCCGTCCTCATAAAATTTACCGAAAAATTCAATATACTGAAGCCTGCTCGTATGCACGAAGGTTCCGAGTACATTTATCGCAAGGTTCAAAAGGTGTCCGATAAGGAATACCGCAATCATCAGAATGATGCCCGGTATCGTCATGCCTCCCATCGTTCCCATTACGTTGACCACCTGCGCGATAACTCCGGCGGCAAGGCCGAGCGCAAGTATACGCGAATAGGAAAGGAGGTCCGAAATATAATTTATAATACCGTAAAGCCCCATAATGCCTTTCAGAAGCTTCATTATAATGTTTTTCTCCTGCCGCCCCTGCGTAAGCACAAGGGAAAGCACACCCGCTATTGCAACATACTTTCCCCACGGGAAGAGCACGGCAAGAGCGATTCCGGCAAAGAGAAGCCACCATGTTGCGATGTCGCACAGTGCGCAAACGGCCTTGCCCTCGCGGCAAAGCATCACGAACTTAATCGCCATTCCGGCGATAAGATGCACCGCGCCTATACCGAGTGAGATTATCAGAAAGCCCATCGGATTAAGCAAGGGGTCGAACAGAACCGCGGTCTGCATTTCGGCGGTGGCATTTTCAACTCCGAGCATATACTGCGCAAATGCCTGCGGCATATTGCCGAAATATGCTCCGAAAAGCACACCCATTATCACGGAGGAAATTCCGCAGTAGCCGAACATGGCAAGGAAACTTCTCATTCCGGGACGGGGATTCAGTAGCTTTATCGCGCCGAAGCAACAGATGACAAGCAGCGCACCGTATCCCACATCGGCAAACATCAGACCGAAAATTATGAAGTAAAAGATACTCATAATAAACGTCGGGTCATAGCTGCCGTATTTCGGGTAAGAATACATACCGAGCACCCACTCAAAGCAGGACGCAAAGAAATTGTTGCGAAGAAGCACAGGCGGGTCGTCATAAGCCTTAGGCTCGTCAAGTCCGTATGCGCACTCAAACTTGTCAAGGACGGTTTTTACGCGTTTTTCCGAGGTTTCCGGAACCCAGCCCGAAAGCACGGTGCACGACTCGGTTGCGCCGAGCTTCAGCTTCAGATTTTCCTCCTCAAGCGAGGTCGCGTAAACGTCGTAAAGTATCTCTGCAAGCTCAAGCTGCTCCGAAAGAGCCGAAAGCCTTTTTTCAATGCTCTCCTTTTCCTTTTCTATTCCCGCAAGAGCCGAAGACGCTTCGGAATAGATCTTTTCCGCCGTGCCGTGCGCATCCGGGCACTGGAAAGGCGAAAATCCAAGCGGCAGAAGCGCACGCTTCACATCGTCCTCCTCACCGCGAGCACATATTGCAAGAAGGCAGGAGACCGTTTTGTCCCCTCCGACCTTTTCAAAATATACGTCTGCGCCGGAGAGCGCTTCGTCCATATCATTTGGCGACACGGAAGCCGGAAGCGTACCGAAAAAGGCGGTCGTGGTTTTCGTTCCCGGAAAGTCGAGCGGCATATCGCAGCCGCGCCAGAGGGCAAGAGTTTCCCGCTTTGTCAGGAGCTTTGCGCGCTCCGCTTCAAGCTCGTCCCGTCTTGCATCAAGTCCGCAGACCTCGTCAACAAGCGCTTCGGCTTTTGCATAGCTTCCGTCCGCGCGAAAACGCTCGAACCTCACCGGAATCCTTTTTTCGGCAAGCCCCTTCTTTTTCAGACTGTGTTTGTTTAGTTCCGAAATAGCACTGCTTGTCCGAGCGAGCTTTTTTTCAAGCTCAAGCGGCGCCGCGGAGCTTCCGTATGCGGCGAGATCCGTTTTTTCCTCAGACGGACGTATCTCGACGCATCTTAAGCGCATAAGACGCCTTATAAGCGTGTCGGTGTCCCGCTTGTGAGCAAGCACCGTCAGCTTTTTCATCTTACATATGGACACCTGTTCACGCTCCCTTTCATTTCAATTTTCATTCTCACGCCTCTATGATCTCCCAGACAATTTTTTTGACCGCGCTTCGCATATGAGCGTTTCCGACACTCTCAAGCGTCTGCGTGTCCGCGTCAGCCTCCGAGAGACTTTTGCTTATGAGCTCGTCGGCTTTGCGCCTCATAGTATCAAGCGTGACCTCAAGCTCCGCTTTTGTCTTGCTTTCGACCTCATCTTTCATAAGGCGTGCCTTTTTTTCCGCATCCGCAATCATTAAAGAGGCATTTTCAGCTGCGTCATCGCGTATTTTCTGAGCCTTTTTTTCCGCCTCGCGGATTTCGGAGATCGCCTCCCTTGACATTCTTCGGTTCACCGTCCTTTATCTTAAAGAATATTGTTCTGTTTTACCCCTGATAAACGTTTTTTATCATTGTTTGTTAATTATTTGACATCATATAACGTGATGATACCACATTTCTCCATAATTTTCAATAGTTTTTTAACACAATTCACAAAATTATATTTTTGTTCATTTTCTCGAAATCAGCTTTTCGATATAGTCATTTGACGCGCCTGCATTTCTGAAGAAAACCGTGAAATCACCGTCCAGATACGCCCCGTCAAAGCTCTTTGCCGTTTCTGCAATCTCTCTTTTTTCCTTTTTTGAGGCTTCGGGAGAAAGCAAAAAGTCCGCATATCGCCGCGGCGGCAGAATATATTCCCCGCAAAGAAGCCATATCTGCGCCTTTCTCAGAAAAAAGAGCCTTTTTCCGGCTCTTGTCACGCTCACGTCGAGCGTGACGCTGAGAAAAGTCTCGTCAAGGAAGCTGACCTGCGCTTTATAGTCGCAGTTAAGCCTTCTGAAAAAAGACGAGCCGTAAAATTCCGAGCGAACATCTGCATCAAGGCGCCTGACAGCACCCGATGCGGCGCTTTCAGCAACACGATCATAAAATTCCGATATTTTATCCGGAACGCAAAGCGGAGAAAAGTCCGGAAAATCCGTCCTTACTCTGAGCAGCTCCGTGCCCCTCTCTCTTACGCTCTGCGAGGTATATTTGTGCTTTTCCGACAAAAAACGCTCACCTCCCGATGTTAATATTTTATGCCCAAGAGGCGGCTTTTATTATGTCTGCCGCTTGACTTGAAAAACAAAAGATGCTATAATATGCTAATTATTTCCTTAATGTATTTTATCAGGACAAAAAGGAACATAAAACGGTCAGTTTCGGTCATTCGGGTGAATTTCGGATAAAAATAAGGATTTGACGGTCAAAAGCCTGAAAGGAGGATACAAAACGATAATGAAAAAAGAAAAAAAGAAGCTGTCAAGAGGATTCATTATCTCGCTTATTGTCTTTATCTCTCTTATAGTATTGCTTCTTATAGGAATAATACTCTGCGGACCTCCGGGCGAGAAAGCGGAAAGCATACGCGAGACGATGCGCGACGGGGTACTGCATGAAGTAAACAAGGTAAACTTTTTCGGGCTTGAAGTAAACCCTTCGGTTGTCTCGGCATACACCGTCTCGGCTGTTTTGTTACTTTTCGCGCTCATACTGCGCATCTTTGTCATTCCGCACTTCAAATATATTCCGGGCCGATTCCAGATTCTCATCGAAAAGCTTGTCGGATTCTTTGACGACCTGGCAAAGAAAAACAGCCCTCACCGAAGCGGCTTTGTCGGAGCTTATATCTTCAGCGCAGGCGTCTATATCTTTACAAGCACCGTGTTTGAGCTTTTCGGCGTGCAGGCGCTCACGACAAGAGGCGTCTCTATATCGCTTCCGGCTCCGATTTCGGATATCAACGCCGCAATAGCAATGGGATTCCTTTCATATTTTGTAATTCTTTTTGCAGGCATTATCTGCGGCGGACTTCGCGGCGGTCTCAGAGTTTTAAAAGACTTTTCCCTGCCGATTTCAATGAGCTTCCGACTTTTCGGAGCGCTTCTGAGCGGTCTGCTCGTGACCGAGCTTGTCTACTACTATATAAATCTCAGCTTTGTTCTTCCCGTGATAGTCGGCGTAATGTTCACGTTGCTTCACGCGCTGATACAGACATACGTGCTTACCATGCTCGTCTCGATTTTTTACGGAGAAGCGGTAGAGCCGCGTCCGAAAAAGGAAAAAAAGAAAAGAGGGCGGAAAAAAGAAAAGCTGCCCGAAGCAGAAATATAACGGAGGTATTTTACCATGAAAAAAATCGTACTTGTCCTTATCACACTGCTCGTTATGAGCTGCACCGCAGCGCTTCTTTGCCCCGCATTTGCCGAGGACGGCGCTCCCGCCGCGAATTCGGAAACTGCTAAGGAGCAAGCGTCCGAAGCATCCGCCGCATCGGATAACGCTTCCGCCGCAAAGGCGATTGCCGCCGGCGTCGCAGTTTCGCTTGCAGCGTCTGCCGGCGCTATCGGAATGGCAATTGCCATCGGAAAAAGTGCCGAAAGCATAGCGCGCCAGCCGGAAGCCGCAGGAAAAATAAATTCCGCAATGATGCTCGGTCTTGTCTTTATCGAGACAGCCATCATCTATGCCCTCATTGTCGCAATACTTATAATCTTCGTACTGTAAAGGAGCGGTCGCAATGAATCTCCCGCTTAATATAGACTTTCAGCAGATACTGCTTCACCTGCTGAACTTCGTTATACTTGCCGGCGGGCTTTCCTTTCTCGTTTTCGGTCCCGTCCGCAAATTCATGGACGAGCGTCGGAAGCATTTTGAAGAGCTGGCAAAGGAAAACGAAGAAAAAGCCAAGGAAAATGAAGCGCTGAAAGAAGAATATGTCCGCATGATAAAGGAAGCGGACAACGAAATCGAAGAAAGAAAAGCCGAAAGCGAGCGTATTGCCGCGGCAGAGGCAAAAAAATGCCTTGAAGAAGCGCGCGAAAAAGCCGCCGATATTCTGAAGGAAGCCGAAAAAGAGGCTGAAACGCGAAAGGAACACATTCTGGAAAGTGCGCAGACCGAAATCGGAGAGCTTGTGCTCACCGCGGCTCAGAAGCTGCTCAGCGACACCGTCACACCGGAGCGCAACAGCGCCCTTTATGACGAATTTATACGGCTGACTGCCGAAAGCGCGGACGCAAAAGCGCATAAAAAGGACTGAAGCTGAGAGAAACATCATCTCTTCTGTGCCGCAAGTCGAAAGGATATGAACAATGAGCGAAAAAAAAGACAGCTTTCCGATGGCTGATGATGTACCGGAAAAGGTGACGCAGGCGGAGATCGTATGCGTCACGCCTCCGACACGGGAACAGCTTGAAAAAATCCGTAGGTTCCTTGAATCGGAGTACAAGGCGGATAAAATAGAGCTGAAGATCACGCACGACGCCTCAATCGTCGGCGGTTTCAGAATCTTTGTCGAGGGAGACAACTACGACTGGAGTACCCTCGGCAGAGTGCGCCAGCTCCGAAAATCCTTTCAGTCTCTCGGAAAAGAACATGACACATCGAAAATAATTTCCCTTTTGAGGGAGGATATAAACAATTTCAAAGTTGATACCGGACACCAGCAGGTTGGCTTCGTGCTCTCTGTCGGAGACGGGATTGCCGTCATCGACGGGCTTTACGACGTCAGATACGGCGAAATCGTGCTTTTTGAGTGCGGAATCAAGGGAATGGTCCAGGATATACGCAAAGACATGACAACGGGAGTTGTGCTTTTCGGCAGAGACAGCGAAATACGCGAGGGCGACCGTGTTGTACGAACCAAGCGCACCGCCGGAATCCCGATAAGCACGCGGATTCTCGGACGAATCATCGACCCGCTCGGGAAACCCGTCGACGGGCTCGGCGAAATCGGTGCCAAAGAGTATTTTCCGATTGAGAGAAACGCGCCCGGCATCATCGACCGCAAATCGGTGACAAGACCGCTTGAGACCGGCATACTTGCCATTGACGCCATGTTCCCTATCGGAAAAGGACAACGAGAGCTTATAATAGGCGACCGTCAGACGGGTAAAACCGCTGTGGCGCTTGATACGATTCTTAACCAAAAGGGGAAAAACGTTGTCTGCGTGTATGTTGCCATCGGACAAAAGGCAAGCTCGATATCAAAAGTTGCGTCGGTGCTTAAAAAACGCGGCGCAATGGAATATACCGTCATTGTCAGCTCTCCCGCAAGCGACCCTGCTTCGCTTCAGTACATCGCACCGTACGCAGGCTGCGCCGTGGCAGAATATTTCATGAACCGCCGTCGTGACGTTCTCATTGTTTACGACGACCTTTCAAAGCACGCCGTGGCTTACAGAACTCTCAGCCTGCTACTTGAGCGTTCCCCGGGACGCGAGGCGTACCCCGGCGACGTTTTCTATCTGCATTCCCGCCTGCTTGAACGCTCCGCACAGCTTTCAGACGAGAAGGGCGGCGGAAGCATGACGGCACTGCCTATCGTTGAAACTCAGGCGGGCGACGTCTCGGCATACATTCCGACAAACATCATTTCCATAACCGACGGTCAGATTTTTCTTGAAAGCGAGCTGTTCTTTGCAGGGCAAAGACCTGCCGTGAACGTCGGACTTTCGGTATCGCGTGTGGGCGGTGCGGCTCAGGCAAAGATAATGAAAAAAGCGGTCGGAACAATAAGGCTCGACCTTGCCCAGTACCGCGAAATGGAAGTCTTTACGCAGTTTTCAAGCGATCTCGACAGCAGCGCGAGACTTCAGCTTAGATACGGCGAAGGGCTTATGAGACTGCTGCGCCAACCGCAGTTCAGCCCGATGGCACTGCATGAGCAGGTAATCACTCTTGTGTGCGTGCAGGAAAAAATAATGATAGACATACCCGTAAACAAAATAAAAGATTTTCAGCGGGAGCTGCTCCGTTATTTTGAAGAAAAGCACGGAACTCTGTGCCTCAAAATAGACCACGACAAGGTAATGACAGACGAGCTACGCGCGGATATTCTCGACGCCGCAAAGTGCTTTCTCTCCTCATACAATAAAGCCATATAAAGAAAAAAGATTTTTGCCGGAAAGGAGGAAACCATGCCGGGAGCTGAGGAAATCAAAGCGCGAATAAACAGCATACGCGACACAAAAAAGGTCACGGACGCCATGTACATGATTTCGTCCGTAAAAATGCGCCGCGCAAGACGTGAGGTTGAAAGCACAAAGCCGTATTTTGACGCGCTTAACGATGAAATCGCCGTGCTTTTCCGATACATGCCGGAAACCGAAAATCGATATTTTCACGTCCCGTCCCCCGAAAAGGGAAAGCATATGAGGCACGGAATCCTTCTCATCACCTCGGACAAGGGGCTTGCCGGCTCGTACAATCAGTCGGCGATAGCTCTTGCCGAGGATTACAGACGCCGCCATCCCGAAACGGTCTTTTTCGTCGTCGGAGAGTACGGCAGACAGTATTTTATTTCCAAAAAAATACCGTTCAGAGAAGACTTTGTCTATCCCGCCGAGCACCCAAGCGTGTGGGAAGCAAAGAAAATCTGCCTTGAGCTGCTTGAATATTATAACGGCGGCCAGCTCGACGAAATAAACGTCATTTACACCGATTACAGACCCGGCAAGCCGAGCGAATGCAAAAGAAGCTGTCTGCTTCCGCTTGAGCGAAGCCGTTTTTCCTCCGAAACACGCGATGACAAAGGGCAAAAATACGAATTTTATCCGAATCCCGACGCAGTGCTCGAAAACATCGTGCCGAGTTATCTTTCAGGATATATTTACAGCCTGCTTGTCGACAGCTATTGCAGCGAGCAGGAGTCGCGCATTGAGGCAATGAGCAGCGCCGGTAAAAACGCCGAAAATATGCTGCGCGAGCTTCAGATAAAATACAACAGAGTACGTCAGGCGGCAATTACGCGCGAAATAACAGAGATAACCGCGGGAGCGAGGGCAATTGCCAAAAAGAAAAGCCCGCTTCCCAGTGAATCGCAAAAGCAGGTGAAATAATTATGCAGAATGAAGAAAATACAGGCAGAATAGTTCAGGTGACAGGTCCTGTCGTTGACGTCAGATTTGAACGCGGCAAGTTGCCGCGCATAAGAGAAGCCCTTCATGTAAGCGTTGACGGAGATGACCGCGTGATGGAGGTCGCAGAGCACATAGGCGAAAACACGGTGCGGTGCATCATGCTCGCCGCAAGCGAAGGACTGTGCCGTGAGATGCCGGTAAGTCCGAGCGGCGCTTCGGTAAGCGTTCCGGTAGGAAGCGCAGTGCTCGGCAGAATGTTCGACGTGCTCGGAAATCCCATCGACGGAAAGCCAAAACTCCCTGAAAACACCGAGCGCAAAAGCATTTACCGCGAGCCTCCCTCCTTCGGAGAGCGCAAAAACTCCGAGGAGATACTCGAAACGGGCATCAAGGTCATTGACCTGCTCGCTCCTTACGCAAAAGGCGGAAAAATCGGTCTTTTCGGAGGCGCGGGCGTCGGAAAAACGGTGCTTATACAGGAGCTTATACACAACATAGCCAAAGAGCACGGCGGCTACTCGATTTTCACGGGAGTCGGCGAGAGAAGCCGTGAGGGAAACGATCTTTGGTCGGAAATGCAGGAAAGCGGCGTTATCGCAAATACCGCGCTCGTTTTCGGTCAGATGAATGAAGCGCCGGGCGTCCGTATGCGCGTCGCGCTTTCCGGACTTACCATGGCAGAGCACTTCCGCGATGCGGACCATAAAGATGTCCTGCTTTTCATTGATAATATCTTCAGATTTGTTCAGGCGGGAAGCGAGGTTTCGACCTTGCTCGGACGTATGCCGTCCGCGGTGGGCTACCAGCCGACGCTCGCAAACGACATGGGCGAGCTTCAGGAGCGGATTGCGTCAACCGAAAACGGCTCCGTAACCTCTGTTCAGGCGATATACGTGCCGGCGGACGACCTTACCGACCCCGCTCCTGCAACTACCTTTGCACACCTTGACGCGACAACGGTGCTGAGCCGCAAAATCGCGGAACTCGGAATTTACCCCGCCGTTGACCCGCTCGACTCGTCCTCACGAGTGCTTGAAGCGGAAATCGTCGGCGAGCGGCATTACGAAACGGCACGCCGCGTTCAGGAAACTCTTGAGCACTACCGGGAGCTTCAGGACATCATCGCCATTCTCGGAATGGACGAACTTGGCGAAGAAGACAAAACCACGGTATACCGCGCAAGGAAAATGCAGCGTTTTCTTTCACAGCCGTTCAGTGTGGCGGAAAAATTCACCGGAGTTCCCGGAGTGTATGTTCCGCTTGAAGAAACCATACGCGGCTTTGAGGTCATTCTCGGCGGGGAAGCCGACAAATATCCCGAGAGCGCGTTCTTTAACGTCGGCACGATCGACGACGTAAAGAAAAAGGCGGAAGCATAGAAAGGACGGCGGAAAGTGAAAGCTTTTCATCTTGAAATTCTGTCTCCTGACAGACCGTTTTTTGTCGGCGACTGCGTATCCGTCACCGTGCCGATAGGCGACGGAATGATAGGCATTATGGCAGGTCATTCGCCCCTTATTGCGGCGGTGGTTCCGGGGGAAGTGACCTATGTGCTGCCGGACGGAGAGAGCTTTACTGCGGCAGTCACGCAGGGGCTTATCAATGTCTCCCCCGAAGGCGCGCGTCTGCTTTGCGACTCGGTGCTTCGCCCGGAAGAGATAGATGAAGAGGCGGAGAAACGAGACGCCGAGCTTGCAATGGCAAACATGAAGCGCGGACAGAGCTACCGCGATTATAAGCTCGCCCAGCTCACTTTTGCCCGCGCCGTAAACAATCTGCGCGTGAAAAACAAGAAAAACATGAACAATTAACCGCATGGGTGACAGCGGAAGATCTTTTTCTTCTCATTTAGACGCTCAAAAGCCATAGAAAAAGTGTGCGCGGCAAAGGTAAGCGATGATAAACTATTGCCATTTACCGGCAGGCATTGTGCAGAGAAAAACAGGCATATCGCTAATTTACGGCGATATGTCTGTTTTGTTTTATATTTTTTATCATATACTTTTTTACAGTTTTTCGCACTCTCGCTCTTTATGAAAATCGGAGTAAATCAATTCGAATTTTTCCATTCAGAGGGTGTCTGTCCTGTTACTTTTTTAAAAACAGTATAGAAGTATTTTTCTTCTGTAAAGCCACACATCTGTGAAATTTCGCGTATTGAATATGAACAGCTTTGCAAAAGGGTTTTTGCATGACCGACTTTCAGTATTTGGATATATTTAATCGGAGTCATTTTATAGACAGCCTTAAATTTTCTTCTGAAATAAGCCTCACTGATATTGGAAAGTGAAATCGCTTTTGAAACAGAAAAATCACTTTTATAATAATCAGAATGTATGTATTCAATCGAATCAGAAATAAGCTGTTGAGAATTTAATATATTATCCTCGTTAAATGTTTTATGAAAGTTGTATAAAATATCATACAAAATACTTTTGCATTTAAAAGTATATCCGCTTTTCTTTTTCATCCACAGATCGTTAAGAGTTAAAAAGTTTTCTTTCATTTGGGGAAAATTGCAATCAAATGAAATAATTTTCGGGTATAAATTACTATCTGATTTAAAGTGGACACAAACAATCTCTTCTTCACCGTTGCTTTTTTGAGTGTAATCAATATCAGAAGGTATATACAGATATTTTGTCGGCGATGCCAATGTGACTTCATTATTATGCATAAATTCTGCATTTCCTTTAATTCGACAGCTAATAACCGAAAAATCTCTCTTACAGGTATCGAAAGCCATGCATCTTCTTTTAAATCTCATAACATCAATAATTTCAAAATTTATATTATCAAGCATCATATCTTTTTCAATCATTTTCTCCTGAAAATTATTAGACATATGCAAATTCATAAGCTGAATTTTATGCCTTCAGAACAGATAAATCCATAATGTTTGTGTATCATATTTTATACCAATCGGTTCGGAAATCGGATTGAATTTCTACAAAACAGATGATACAATTATAATACATTTATAAGGTAATCGCAAGTAAAAACACTCTGATGAGAAAGGATGTAAAAGGAGGAATCTTTATGAAAGAAAATCTAATAATTTATCAAATGGCTCTTCGCACTTTTACCCCTGAAGGTACTTTAAAGGCTGCCCAAAAGCTCCTTCCGTTTATTGCATCACTGAATGTAGACATTATATATCTATGTCCTGTTTTCAAAACGGAAAATGACATGGATACCGCAACATGGAGTCCGAGACAGAAGGCATCAAATACAAACAACCCCAAAAACCCTTATAAAATCTCGGATTATTTTACTGTTGACGAGGAGTACGGAAGTAACGAAGACTTAAAAAAATTTGTAGAAGAGGCACATAGAAACGGTTTAAAGATTCTGTTTGACTTGGTTTATTTTCACTGCGACAAGAATGCTGTTTTTATAAAAGAAAATCCTGATTTTGTGGAACGTAATGAAGACGGAACAATTACTGTCGGTGATAACTGGCCGTTTGCAAGATTGAATTTCAAGAATTCTCAACTGCGGAAATACTTATTAAGTAATATGGAAACCTTTGTAAAAGAATATCACGTTGACGGCTTCCGATGCGATGTGGGAGATCATGTGCCGCTCGATTTTTGGGAGGAATCTTTTAAGGAGCTAAAGAAAATAAGCCCTGACTTGATTACTCTTAATGAAGGATATTCACCGGAGTATATAAAAGAAGTTTTCAATCTGGAATACGGGTTTTCGTGGAACAGAAGGGTTGTAGATGTCTTTTCCGGTAAAAAAACAGCTGACGAACTCAAAAATTATTGCATCTGGGAACAGGAAAAATACGGTGGCGGCATACATAAAATAATACGTACCATTGATACGCATGATTTTGCAAGTGATTGCGGGGTAAACAGAAACGAAATTTCAATGACGTCAAAGGGCGTTGAAGCAGCATTGGTTCTGAATAACACTTACTGTGGCGTTCCGTTTTTATGGAACGGCTACGAGGTATGCGATAACGCTGAAAACTGTATGTTTTCCAATCGCTTTTATGGCAAAAGAAGCTCCATAAATTGGTCACAGGCATATACATACGAAGGAATGCGAAGAATTGATTTTATCAAAAAAATTCATAATTTGCATCATCACATTGAACCTCTTTACAACGGCGAAATTGGATGGATTGAAAATGATATGCCGAAGCACGTTATTTCATACATAAAAAGGACTGAAAATTCTGCTGTTGCGGTAATAGTTAATACTCAGAACATGCCTGTAAATGTTAACGTAAACGTAAACATAGGCAAAGTATTTATGAAATCCGACGTTGTAATAAACGAAAAATTAACAATGGGCGCATATGGATATATTATTGCTGAAATTCTTTAGCAAATTGAATTTATATACACCAAGCACGATGCCGTAACAAATACGGCGAAAACAGACGCATGCTGACATCCACTTTTCTCATTTTTCAAAAATTTCAAATCAGATAAACATATAAAGCACAAAATCAACCGCAATAGCGGCAAGAACGCAGACAATTAAGGGGCACTTTTTCCATGCGAGCACACCGGCTACCGCCCCTCCGGCAATGCCTATTGCCGGATTTGAAGGATCTACGGTAATCACGCCGGGGAAAATAAGCGCCGTCATTGCCGTATACGGTATCAGCTTTAGAAATTTTTCCGCTTTTCTGCCGAATTTAATCTTATCTATCAAAACCGCGGGGATTGCCCTCGGAATGTATGTAACAAAAGCCATTCCGAGAATAAGAAACAGTATTTCAGTGCTTTTCATCGGCATTTTCCTCCCCTAAGTCCACAAAAAAGACGCCCGAAAAGGCACACACAAGCGTAGATATGATAAGCGCACGGCTCGATTCCATGAAAAGATTCAAAACAAAGCTGCAAACGCCTGTTGCCGCGACAAGCACGAAAAGTCTTAAATTTCCTCTAAGACCGGGCACAAGTATTCCGATAAACATGGCGTACAGCGCAATTCCGAGGCTCGCCGTTACGACCGCCGGAAGAATATCCGACAAAACCGCGCCTATCAGAGTTCCGACATTCCACGAGGCATAGGCAACCGTTATAAGTCCGAGAAAGAATGTCCCCGTGCAGTTCTTCTC
>JBJFAQ010000111.1:0-22551 GCA_051887995.1 Eubacteriales bacterium | reverse complement strand
CTCAAAGAGCGCTTATGTCACATGGCGCTGTGAAGAGGACGGGATATATATGCTAAGGAAAAACTACTTTTTCCTGCTCAGGCGCACGGTTCTTGGCAAAAAAGAGGACGTTGTGTACATTTATTGAAAGAAAAAGAGGAATATAAAATGATAAAGCTGATACTCGGAGGAGCGGGAACGGGAAAAAGCACTCGTATTCGCGAAATGATATGCGACGACGTCCTGCACGGTGTAAGCGCTCTTTTGCTTGTGCCCGAGCAGGAGACGGTCGCCGCAGAGCGCCGTATGCTTGACATTCTGCCGCCCTCTGCACAGCTTTCTTTTGAGGTTACGAACTTTACAAGACTTGCAAACCGCGTTTTCCGCACCTGCGGCGGACTTACATACAGATATATAGAGGCGGGCGCAAAGCAGCTTGCCATGTGGAATACTCTGCGCGGTCTTTCACCGATACTCTCGATGTATCGCGGAAGAGAATCGGACGAAACGTTCTCTTCTCTCATGCTCTCGGCGGTCGAGGAGTTTAAGGCGTATTCCGTTTCCCCCGCGGTGCTTGAGCGGGCGGCGGAAAAGGCAGTTAAGGGAAGCGGCACAGAGAAAAAACTTAGCGACCTTGCGCTGATATACGCCGCAT
Organism: Eubacteriales bacterium; assembly: GCA_051887995.1. Taxonomy (GTDB): domain Bacteria; phylum Bacillota; class Clostridia; order Oscillospirales; family CAG-272; genus SIG710. The sequence goes on along the minus strand of JBJFAQ010000111.1, from coordinate 21,917 downwards.
ACGAAAATGCAATCTCCGGGTACGGAGACGGTTCGGACGACATAGCGAAGCTCTCGGGGATCCTTCATGAAAATAATATTTTTTCAGGCTGCCGTATATATATTGATTCGTTTACGAGCTTTACCGCGGCGGAGCTTGAAGTAATCATGGCGCTTGCACATCAGGCGGAGAGCGTGACAGCGGCGCTTTGTCTTTCGGAACATTCGGGGCTTCAGTTTGAAGTGACGGAAGAAACACTGCACCGCATAGAGCGGCTTTCGGAGAAAGAAGGCATAAAAACCGAAAAAAAACTGCTTACCGTGAACAGGAGAACGACCGATTCGGAGCTTCTTCGCTTATCAAGAGACCTTTGGAGCTTCGATACCGACACCGAGGATGTCTGCGGCGGAAGCGGAGCGGTGGAGCTTTTAAACTGTACAAACGTGTATGAGGAAGCCGAGGCGGCTGCCGCAAAGATATGCGAGCTTGTTCGGGGCGGAATGAGATATCGGGACATCGCTGTTATCGCACGGGACGCGGGCAAGTATGAGGGGATAATAGACGAAGCGTTTGAAAAGGCGGAAATACCTTATTTTATGTCCGTAAAACGCGATGTGACCGCGATGCCGTTTCCTAAGCTTCTCATTCTTGCACTTCGCATAGTCGGCGGAGGCTGGCGCGGGGAGGACGTTATAACATATCTTAAAACCGGGCTTTGCGGACTTTCCGAGCGCGAAAGCGACCTGCTTGAAGAGTACATATGGCGCTGGAGCATAAACGGAAAGGCTTTTGTCGGCGGAGACTGGACAATGAATCCGTATTCCTATTCCGCTTCTCCGGATGAACGTCAGACGGAGGTGCTCGGCACTGTAAACGGTGCAAGAAGAAAGCTGACAGAGCCGCTTCTTGAGCTGTCTGAGGCGCTTTATGCGTCGGAGGACAACGCCTCGCTTTGCCGCGCTCTGTTTGAGTACATGAAAGCGCTTTCGATTGCGGACAAGATGCGGGCAGAAGCGGAAAAGGCGGAAGAAGCGGGACGGCGCGCGGACGCTTCCGAAACTCTTCAGCTTTACAACACCGTGCTCGATGCGCTCAGCATAATCGCCGATTTTGACTGCGGCGAGGAAAGATTTGACATTCCCGAATTTGAAACCGCGCTGAAAATTGTGCTCTCAAAGGCGTCGGTCGGCTCAATACCGACCTCATGCGATGAGGTGACGGTAGGCTCGGCGTCAATGCTCCGCGCAGACGAGCCTAAATGTGTTATCATGATAGGGGTAAACGACGGCGTTTTCCCGGAGGCGGCAGGCGGTGACGGTATAATATCCGACGAGGACAGGAATTTTCTTTGCGAGCTTGGGATACAGCTTGCTGAGGACAGCGTCGGGAAATCGTCGGAGGAGCTTTTTTATGTTTACCGTGCCGTCAGCGCACCGTCTGAAAAGCTGATACTCACATATGCTTCCTCCGAGCTTCAGGGCGGCAAGGAGCGCAGACCTTCGCTCGCATTTGAACGGGTACGTCTGCTTACAGGTGAGCCGGTCACGGTTTTTTCGTCGCTTCCTTTTGAAAAAAGGCTTTCCGGAGAGAGGGCGGCGTTTGAATATGCCGCGCTGCTCGGAGACAATGCATGCGGCAGAGCGCTCAGAAGGTATTTTTCGGAGAAAAAAGATTATGAAGAGGCACTGCAAAGACTTGCCGTGCCGATTTGCGCAAGGGAATGCCGCGTTCCGTCAGAGATTACAGACCTTGTTTTCGGCGAAAGAATGTCATTTTCTCCGTCGGCACTTGAAAAATACGTAAAATGTCATTTTGACTACTACTGCGAAGCAGTCCTGCGGCTTCGCCCGGATGAAAAAAACCTGTTCCGCATGACGGATACGGGTACTCTTATCCATGAACTTCTTGAAAAATTCATATCCCGCGTAACAGATGAGAACGGATTTGACGCGGAACGTGCCGAAGAGGAATGTGACAAGCTGCTTGAGGAGCTGATACGGATATACGCCGAGGAAAACTTCCCTGAAAAAGAAGCGAAGAGAGCCAGAACCGAATATATTCTTCATAAACTGCACGGACTTTCCGTACTGCTTGCAAAGAATATAACAAAAGAGTTCTCGAAGAGCCGCTTCGTTCCCGCGTTTTTTGAGCTGAAAATAGGTGCGGGGGACGGAGAAACGACGGCGGAAGGTCCTGTTATTGCGCTTCCCGACGGCAGCAGGGTATTTTTCAGGGGGATTGTTGACCGTGTGGACATCATGCGCGAGGACGGAAACGTTTATGTCAAGGTCGTTGATTATAAGACGGGCAGAAAGGAATTTTCGCTTGGTGAGATAAAAGAGGGACTGAACGTCCAGATGCTTTTATACCTTTTTGCGCTTTGCGAGAGCAAAAAGAACAGGCTGCTTCTCGGATGCGAGGGTGACGGTCAGGCGATTCCTGCCGGAGTGGTCTATCTTTCATCCAAAGTCGAGCGGCAGAAAAAGGCAACCGGCACGACGCGGCAAGAGGTGCTTTCGGACGCAGACGAGGCGCTTGTGCGAAGCGGGCTGTTGCTCTCCGACGGTCATGTGATAGAAGCGATGAACCATGACCGGGATTACAGATACATTCTTTCGGGCATGAAGGGAAAAGACAGCGATTCAAAATATCTTAAAACCGGGGACGAATTTAATGAAATAAAGTCTCAGCTCCGCTCCACGCTCGAAAGTATACTTACCGACATGCGGCGCGGAGACGCCTGTGTCTCTCCGCGAACAAAGGGCGGTGACACTCCGTGCATCTACTGCCGCATGAGAGCGGTCTGCCGCAGCGGGCATATAAAAACGGAGACAGAAACGGAAGGAGAAAACGAAAATGGCATGGACTGACGCTCAGACGGCCGCGATAGAGTCAAGGGGAAAAACCGTGCTTGTTTCGGCGGCGGCAGGCTCGGGAAAGACAACGACGCTGACCGAAAGAATAATCCGCTCCGTTACCGACCCGGAAAGGGAGGCGGACATAAGCCGGATTCTGGTCGTCACATTTACGAAAGCGGCGGCGTCTGACCTTAAAAGCAAAATATCAAAGGCGCTTACCTTATCTCTTGCCGAGAATCCCGGAAACAGGCATCTTTGCCGCCAGATGATAAAGCTCGGCGGTGCAGACATATGCACAATAGATGCTTTTTATTACAAGGTCGTCAAAGAAAATTTCGATAGGCTGGGACTTCCCGCGGGACTGTCAATTATGGACGAGAGTGAGAGCAAGGTGCTTCTTGCAACTCTTATGCAGGACGTTATCGAAGATTTTTACGAATCAGAGCCTCGCGGCGGGGACTTCTGGCAGTTTATGGATTGTTTTACTGATTCGAGAGGCAAAGACACCGCCGCGCCGGAGCTGCTTGAGCTTTACCGAAAGCTCGGCGGATATCCCGAAAATCTTGAATATCTGAGAAAAAACGCGGAAAGGCTTGACGCCGAGGCGGAAAATTCATTTTTTGATTCACTTTGCGGAAAGGAAATATCCGCGTTATGTTTTAGGTTCTTTGACCATGCCGAAAAGGTCTATTCAGACGCTCTGACGCTTATTCTTTCGGACGAAAAAGCGGCAAAGGCGTACGGACCGTCGTTTACCTATGACATCGAGCATTTTGGCAAGATGCGGAGAGCGCTCGAAGAAAGAAATTACGGCGAGCTTAAGCGTCTTTTTGACACATATGCGCCTCTTAGTCTCGGCTCTCTCCGAAATCCCGACCCTGAATTTAAGCGTTTCCGAAATTTGCGCAAGTACTGCACCGAGCGCGTAAAAATTCTCGGAAGCCGCTTCTTTACGGCGGACGAAGCACAGAATATAAGCGACCTGCGAAAGACCGCCGAGTTCTGCCGCATGGCATACCGGTTGCTTTGCGAGCTTGACCGCCGTTTTTCAGCCGAAAAACGGCGTAGAAACGTCTGTGATTTTACCGACAACAAGCGCTTTGCGCTTGAGCTTTTCACTTTTCCCGACGGAACTCCCACGCCGTATGCCGCCGAGTATTCGGAGCGCTATGACGAAATATATATAGACGAATATCAGGATACCGACCTTGTTCAGGATAGGATTTTTGCCGCCATATCACGTGGAAACAACCGTTTTATGGTCGGTGACATAAAGCAGAGCATATATCGCTTTCGCGGCGCAAATCCCGATGTTTTTGCACAGTATAAAAACAGCTTTCCGGATATTGAAAGTGCGGGAGACGGCGATGCCTGCTCGATATACATGTCGGAAAATTTCAGATGCGACGAGCCTGTTATTTCGCTCACAAACCGCGTCTGCGGCTTTCTTTTCCGCTCGGCGGCGGACAGTATAGGTTACAGTCCCAAGGACGACCTTGTTTTCAGAAAAAATGTGGATACTGCAACGCGCACGATGACGCCGGCAAGATTGTGTGTTGTCAGAAGCTATTCCGCCGCCGCGCTCAAAAAGCTTGATGAGGGCGAGCGCAAAAAATACGAGGGCGGAAAGCGGGAGCTTGAAGCGCGCGAGGTTATTTCGGAGATACGAAAGCTCCTTCAGGATGAGAGGGCATTATGCGAGGACAAGGGCGTACTCAGGCGCATAGAGCCGCGGGATATTGCCGTGCTGACGCGAGGAAACGGAACGGCGGACAGTTTTGCAAGAGCCTTGTCGGACGCGGGGATTCCTTCGTCTGCAAGAACCGACGTAAGGTATTTTGAAAATCCCGAGGTGCTTCTGGTTCTGAGCCTTCTTAACGTCATTGACAATCCTCAGAAGGACGTTTATCTTGCCGGGGTTTTGCGTTCGCCTCTCTTTGGCTTCAGTATGGGCGAACTTATTTCCGTGCGCGCGCTGTCAGACGGGGGAATGTCTCTTTTTGACGACCTTATATATGCGTCAGAGCATCTTGAGGATGAGGCGCTTCGCGGCAAGGTGTCGGGTTTTCTTTCAAAACTCGAAGAGTACCGCGAAAAGGCGAGACTGCTCACAGTGGATAAGCTTATACGGTATCTCTACTCAGATACAATGATACTTTCTTTTGCAGGTCTGTCCTCAGACGGGCAAGGTTCATCTGATGCGATGTCGCGCAGAGCAAATCTGCTTATGTTTTATGACTACGCAAGAAAGTATGAGTCCGGGACATATAAGGGACTTTACAGCTTTATCGGATACATAAACGATATAATTGCGTCGGAACAGAAGATAGAAACCCCCGCTGCGGAAGCGGATAAAAATGTGGTTCAGGTAATGACTATCCATAACTCAAAGGGACTTGAATTTCCGGTCTGCTTTGTCGTTTCTCTTGACAAGACCTTCGGCGCATCGGGCGCAAGGCGAATACTGTTCGACTATAAGCTCGGCGTAGGCGTTCTGTTTGGCGATGAGAGCGGATTTGCGGGATATACAAACGCAATATATACAGCCATTTCCGAGCGAAACACTCGCGAGGACCGCGAGGAGGAAATGCGAGTGCTTTATGTTGCCATGACGCGCGCAAGAGAGCGCCTGTATCTTTCCGCATCTGTCGGAACAGATGAGTGGCGGCAGGAGGCTGAATGTGAAGCGCCGTATGCCGACGCCGAGACTGTACTTGCGCAAAGAAGCTTTTTCGACTGGATAATGCTTGCCGTTTTATCGGGCGGCGAGCCTCTGCCGTTTGAAATGTATGAATTTCAGCCCTATGACCTTCCTCAGAAAGAGAGCGGCGGGACGGCGGTCTTAGAACCTTCAGCTTTACCCGATACGGAAGCGGAGGAGGAACGCCTGCTTAAGCATATAAACGATTTTTACGGTTTTGAATATCCGTATTCATATCTTTCAAAGCTGCCTGCAAAGCTCTCGGTGTCAAAACTGTACCCGTCGGTGCTTGACGACGCCGAAAAAGATGAAGCGTCGTCTGAGATAGCTCTTTATGACCTGCCGCGTTTTCTTATTCCGAGCGATGAGCGCGCGAGCGCAGCGGACAGAGGCACGGCAACGCATGCTTTTATGCAGTTTTGTGATTTTAAAGCGGCTGAGAGAGACGGAGTTGAAACGGAAGTAGAAAGGCTGTGCCGCGTGGGACTGCTCCCGCCCGAGAGCGCAAAGCTCATACGCACCGAGTGGCTCGATGAGTTCTTTAAAAGCGATTTTTACCGTGGGCTTTCCGAATGCCGCCGTGTATTTCGGGAAATGCGCTTTCATATAAAGCTCCCTGCGTCAAAGTTTACCGAAAACGATGAGTTTGCGGAGCAGCTTAAGGGAGAGGAAATAGTCGTTCAGGGAGTTATCGACCTTGTTTTTGAGGATGATGGCGGAAATATAACCCTGTGCGATTACAAGACCGACGCACTGACGTCCTCCGAGCTTTCCGATGCGTCTCTTGCGCAGAAAAAGCTCGCAGAGCGCCATTCGCTTCAGCTTTCCTATTATAAGGAGGCTGTGCGGCAGATTTTCGGAAAAGAGCCCGCAAGAGTATGTATATATTCGCTTCCTCTCGGAGAAGCCGTGGATATCGAGGTGTAAAAAAACCGACCTCCGGCGTGCTTTGCGGTTTCCGCAAAACAGGATTGAGCCGGGACTTAAGAGGTGGCATGAAGTCGCATAGAGCTGATTGTACCGGCAGTAGTAGATTTCACATTTTTCTGATATACTTTATTTACTGAAAAATGGGATAAATCGGAATTGACTTAACTGAGAGCAAGGAATGTTTCTTGTATGAAGGGCAAAAATGTGAGAAAGGGGCAGAAAACATTGGCTTTTGATGCAAAGACGGCAACAAACAAATACGGTAAATGTATAGAACTGTGGGACGATATTTTTTCAAAGGAACAATCTGTTCTTCCAAAGAAAAAAGAAACAGGAAATGGCGAGTTCGATAAAGGACTTGAATGGTTAACCGTCAACGCTTCATCTGTGCTTGATTTTGGATGCGGCAATGGTACAATGCTGTTTTTGTGTAATAAGTATGGTACCGGTACGCATATCGGAATAGATTTATCATCACAAGCGATAAGAAGTGCTGTTGAGAAAAGCAAGATGGCTGAAAATGGAGATTTCGAGTTCATATGCGGAGGAATTGAAGCTTTAAAGAGAATAGAAGATGAATCTATGGACTCAGCTGTTTTATCTAACATTATCGACAATCTGTATCCGGACGATGCAATTCGTGTTCTGGAAGAAATCAAGCGTATACTGAAAAAAGAAGGAAAACTTCTGGTGAAACTAAACCCGTTCATTACCGATGAGCAAATAAAGGAGTATGGGATAAAAACGATTAGCGGTAATTTGTTAGATGACGGAATGATTCTATGGAATAATACCGACAAAGAGTGGGATAAAATTCTTGGGTCAATGTATTCGATAAATAGTTACAAAGAAATCTATTATGAGGAATATGAGCAATTTAATAGAATGTACTTGTTGACTAAACAGACAAATTCCGATTAAAACTTTCTATGCTTTGAGAACCTTTGGTTTAACTGGGTTTTTAACAGATTCATACTCAAATTTAATGTATTTTCCCTTGTTTTTGCCCTTACGAGCCGAAGCAAGGGAGATTTTTATGCTGTGCCGGCTGCCTTAAAGCATAAAAAAGACAGCCGCACTGAGCGGCTGTCTGTGATTAAAATGCAGTGTCAAACTTTCTTGCCCCTTTAGGGGCTCTGAAAGCCAACGGTTTACCGGGGGCTCTGACTTTATGCCTTGATTTCGTCTATGGGCTTTATCTGCGGCAGTCTTGAGACAATGACGGCGGCGATGACGGTGATGATAATTTCCGGTATCATGTAAAGACCGTTGTAGAATATCGAGTAGATAAGTGCGAGGAGCGTTCCGCTCGTGTGGTCGAGAATAAATCCTCCGATTTTGTAGAAGCCTTCCTGAGTGAAGAACCATTCTGCGTAAGAGCCGTAGAAAATAAAGCCGGAGATAATGTGCATAAGATAGCGCAGGGCAAGCGCGATAAGCGTGCCGAGGGCAAGCGCGGTCGTCTTGCTCTTGAACTTATGTCTGAAAGCTCCGCCGAGACCGAGCAGGGTATAAGCCGCAACATAGTCAATAAGGCAGATAAGTATAGCTGAGATGAGCGCCATGCCGCTGTCGGGCAGGAACAGCGCGATAATGGTAGAGGATGAGCCGAGCATGAGGTCAAGCACCATCTGAATGACGGAGTAGACAAACGCAGTGAAAAGGCCGTGCTTTACGCCGTACATATACGAGACAATGACGATCGGGAGCATTGAAGCAATGGTGAAGCCGCCGCCGAACGGCAGATTCAGAAACGGAATAAGCGAGCAGACAAGCGCAAGGCAGGTAGCAAGCGCGAGCATTATCGCGCTGAAGGTGAGGCGGCGGACTGTGACGTTACGTGATTCGTTTTTCATGAGAATTTCCTTTCGTTAAAAAAAGCAGCCGCACGAAAAACCGCGCCGCTGCTTTGATGTCGGGATCTTAACAACTTCCTACGCCGGTATTATCCGTGTCAGGTTATAAGGGTTCGGAAAAGCTCCGTCTCAGCCGTGAGGCACCCCCGTGTGACTGTTTTATTTGATTTTTTGTAAGATGACGCCGCATGCGGCGCATCTGACGGGTATATTGTAGCTCAAATGTCGGATTTTGTCAAGTCTTTTTTCTTTTTTATATAAGTGACAAGCATGTAAATGAGCAAAACAAGCGCTCCGCCGACAATCGCCCCGGCAAAATCTTTTACGATGTCTATGACTTCGCTTGAGCGGTCGTTCGTCATCTGGAGACATTCGTCGGCGACTCCAAGTATGAGGCAGGCAAAAAAGGGCATGTACGCCGTAAATTTCAGCGGGCGGAGGGGTAAAAGGAGCAAAAGAAACATCATTTCCGCTCCGAGAAGCGCAAACTCCGACGCGTGAGCAAGCGAGCGTATAAAACCTTCAAGCTGCTTGTGCGTAATTTTGTTTTCCTCTACCGCTTCCTTTATCGGCGGCACTTTTTCCTCTATGATTTCCGTCACTGTTTCGCTTGATACGTTGGATTTTTCAACATTCTGAAGAGAAAAGCCGAAAATCATTATGAGCGTCAGAAGCATTGCGATAATATCCAGAATAACGCAAATCGTTTTTAATACGTTTCCTTTCATAGAAGCTCCTTCAGGGTTATTTTAGCAGTCGGTCTATCCGAAACAGCTTTCGGTATTTTGAAATATAAAGGAAAATCAGCATTGAGAGCAGAATGTCATAGATAACAAAGGTGAAATTGCCGAGCGCGAACAGGGCGATGATGTATCCGCGCGTCATTTCGGGAAGGGAAAGTACAAACGCGGCGGTGAGAACGAGCAGAAGCATCGCAAGGTTAAAATACGCGAGCTTCAAAACCCACTCGACAATGCGGCTTTTGCATCTTTCAAAAATGCATTTGAGAGAGGGGTAAACGCCGGCAAGAAAGGTATAGACAAGCGCTCCGAATTTCTGCGGCAGAAGCAACAGGGAAAGCACGCTTGTGACTGCGTATACGAGCCACGGATATGCGCCTCCGGCCTCAAAAATCACTATTATGCAGAGCAGAGACGCGAGCGCCGCCGTTGTCAGGTCCAGAACGTCTATAATCGCGCCAAGGTACATTATGACAACGCTGAGCGCGCATGTAAGAGAGCAAAGCGCCATAAGGGAGCTTGTTTTTGCAGTTCTGCCTTTTTTCATAAGCTTCGGGTCAATTCTCGTCGGAATACGCAACTTTAATATCTCCTTTATTCACTCTTATATGCAGCAGCACAGCGGGAAAGCGATGCAGTCGCAGCAGCCGGGCTCAAGGCAGATATCGCCGTTTCCGTGTCCTCTTTGCGTTTGCGTGGTATAGGTTCTTATTTGTGCGCGCGCGGCCTGATATTCTTCGTTTGACGGATCAAGTGTGCACGCAGTGTCGAAATATTTAACGGCGTCAAAGCCGTAGCCGCGTTTTAAGCATATATGTCCCATGAGGAAATTCCATTCGGCGGAGAACTGACCGCCGCTGGTGGAGCGCAGAAGCGTTTCCGCGTCGTCCAGATATCCGGCGTTGATAAGCGTCCTTACGCGGGTGTAAATTTCGCTGTTTTCGCCGCTTCTGTCATAGGTCTGCTCACGGCTTCCCTGATATCCGCCCGGATTTTGCTTTGATGCGGCGCGGATTTTTTGTATTTCCTCGTACGCCGCGTTTATGTCCTTCATTTTTTCCTCGGCAAGCTCCGCAAGATCGCTGTCACGGTATTTGTCTGGGTGGTATTTGCGTGCCAGCGCACGGTATGCCTTTTTTATTTCTTCGTCGGTCGCTTCTGGAGACACGCCGAGAACTTTATAGGGATCGGTCATTGAATTTCTCCGTTTTCGTTTTCATAAGTTGCGGCTGTCTTGCAGCCGAACAGGATATTGTGCGTAATGCGGGGCATTCCTTCTGAGAGAATGTTGCGAATCAGACCGCCGAGATCCCGCCTATCGCCGAAATCAAGAAGGTCTATGGCTGCCGAGGCTTTCGCGAGCACGGCTGAGGACGCGCCTTCAATATCGGATTTTTTATCTGTATCGAGCGATTTTCCCTCGTACAGCATGACGAAAGGATTGTAGCTTCCGTTTGCAAGGTCGTTTTCCATGTCGTCGAGCGCGTCGGTTATATATATCCATCTGCCGACGTGATATCCGGTCGCGGCGGCGATTTTTGACATGCGTTCGTCTTTCAGTCCGTATGCGAATACTTTTTCCATCATATGCCCGAACAGTGCCGAGGGCATATCTGCGGAGCGAACCTTTTCCTTTTCGATTCCGCGAAGCTCGGAAAGGGCGGATACGAGCGAAGCGTCAAGCTCCGATAGCTCCTCTGCCGCCGCGCGGAAGGAGCGGGAAAGGAGAAGCTTAAGTACATATGCGCGAAGCAGTCGAAAGCCTTTTTCGTCCGCGATATCGTCTTCGAGCTTATGGAATGAAAGGAGAAGTCCGGCTTTTGCGGAAAAAGAGAGAGCCTCATTCGGAAGCATTACCAGTCTTTTCTTAAAAATATGCATAGGGCAGCGTTTTTTTTCAAATTCCGGACGTTCGCCCGTCACCGCGAGCCGTATGCAGGCAAGGAAGGCGATGTCATAGCTGAGGAAAAGCGAGGAGAGAAGCCCTGTCTCGGCGCGCATTGCGCGGCACAGTCCGCAGTACGTCGCTTTATAATAGCTGTCTTCTATTATTTTGAGCTCCGGCGTATACGGTTTGACATATCCGAACATACAGACACCCCCCATTTTAGTATATTACATTACATTGTAATACATATTATAGTATTTTACAACAAATATTTGTAAATTTTCAGTATTTTTTCTCGATTGACATATTGAAGCGGAAATGGTACAATAGTCTCGTTATAAATTGTCCGTACACATAAAAAAGCACGGACGGGCTTTGCCGAAAGGAAGATAAAAAATATTGATAGATTTTAATGAACTTATAAGCACGCTTGAAGCGGAGGACTGCGGTTGCGGGATGTCTCACCGTGCCGTGACGCGAGGAATTTATGCGGAGAGCGGAATGATATCCCGCGTCGGGGAAGCGATGCAAGACATTTTGTTTCCGCATCGTGTACTTGTTGTCACAGACAGGGACTCGATGCCGTTCGCGCTTCTTGCGGGAAAGAATATGGCGGGATACGAGGTATCTCTTACCGTGCTTGACGGTGCGGAATGTGCGTCGGAGAAAGAAGTGCGCGCGATTGTGCGCGAGCTTGAAAAAATGCCCTCTGCGGGACTATTTGCAATCTGCGACGGAGGATCTGCCGACGTGTGCCGCATTGCCGCGCATGAAAAAGACGTTCCGCTCTGCATTTTTTCTCTCTGTCCGACCGGATTTGGCTTTATGACCGAATATGCGGACATGGAGAGAGACGGAGTTATAGGACGCACGGCGGCAAAAGCGCCCTGTGCCGTGTTTGCGGACACAGATGTCCTTTCCGCTTTCCCGATGGAAAAAAAGGCGTTTGCGCTTGGTGCGCTTGCGTCGGTTTATCCTATGCTGATTGACGCAAGAACCGCGGCGGTAATGAAGAACGAGGTCTTTTGCGACAAGGCGGAGGCTATGCTGCGATATGCCGCAGACAGTGCCTTTGAATATGCATATGCATTTTCCGCCGACGCAGAACAGTCGGAGGCGGAAGAAGCGTCATCTGCCGTGTTTGACAGTCTTATTTGTGCCGGACTTGTTCTTCAGATGCTTTCCTTTGATGTTTCTGAGCAGAGCGTGTCCGGATTTGAAAGGTATCTTCTTAATCACGGCGCGTCAGGAAAAAATATTCATGTTTCATCTCTTTGCGGTGCGTGTGCGCTGAGAATGCTCGGCTTTTACCGTGACCTTCTGATTCTTTATGCGGTAAAAGGGCAGACCGAGTCGGAAAAGGCATTGGGAACATGCAGAGAGGAATGTGCCAAACCCGATCCGCTTGCGGGCATCTCACGCGAGGACTTGGAGGAAAAATGGGATGAGGTGCGAAACATAATTGCCGATATGCCGACATTTGATGAGATAAAGGGGAAAATGCAGACTGCCGGCTGTGCAACTGACTTTGAAGAGCTTGGCATTGAGGAAAAGAACGCAGATGAAGCATTTATTGCGTTCCCGTATACCTGCGCGTCGCTCACCCTTGTCAGACTTACCAAAATGATTGACTTTACAAAAATATACAGGTCTGTTGAGGAGATAAAGGAGAAAGAGACCGAGGAAAACGACGGGGTGGAGATAGACATTCCTACGTCCGGAGAAAATGGATAAGAAAAACAATACGACGATAGGTCGCACAGAAGCCCGAGCCGCTTTTTCTTTGCCGATGCCGGCGCAAAGAAAAAGCTAAGCAAAAAGAAAGCGCCGAAAGGGGATTTCGCCCCCTGCGGAGGGCGACCGAGGCTACGCGCCTCGGCTGGCGCCGCCTTTTAAAAAAGGCGGGCGAAAATTTTCAGAAGGCAAATATAAGAAAAAGCGGCGCATGCCGCTTTTTCTTATATTCCCTTTGGTTTAAAATATTGGTAAAGTGTGCATGGAATCATGCCGTTATAGAGTTTTCTTTTTTTGTCGGCACGTCTGCCATAGAGCCGCTCAAAGTGCTCGCAGGAGGTGAGAACATATATCTGCCACGGCGAGAGCGCGTCAAAGGTTTTTCCCATTCGTCGGTATAGCTCCTCTGCCTGTGCCTCTGACATCAGCCTTTCGCCGTAAGGCGGGTTGCAGACGATAGTTCCACGTCTTTCCTCCTTTTCTATGGTCAGCGCATCGCGCCGAAAAATCTTTATATGCTTTGCTACCCCCGCGCGTGCGGCGTTTTCCTCTGCAATTTCAAGCACCTCGGTATCAATATCCGAAGCGTAGACCTCAAATTCGCAGTTTTTTTCGGCTGCTTTTGCTTCTTCACGGGCGTTTTCCCAGCTTTGACGCGGCAAAAAGGAAAAGGCTTCTCCGGCAAAAGAACGTGAAAGTCCGGGCGCTTTGCCGGACAGTATCATCGCCGCTTCTATCGCAATGGTTCCGGAGCCGCAGAACGGGTCCCAAAACAGTACGTCCTCACGCGGACGCGCGGTAAGGGCAAGCGCCGCGCCGAGCGTCTCTCTTAGGGGCGCAATTCCTGATGCCGGACGGTATCCCCGCTTGTGAAGAGGAATACCCGAAGTGTCAATCATGAGCGTCACCGTGTCCTTGAAAAGGAAAAATTCTATCTGATATTTAGTACCTTCTTCTGTGAGCCAATCGGTGTGATAATGCTCCCCAAGCCGCGTTGCTACCGCCTTTTTTATTATGCTTTGACAGTCGGGAACGGAGAACAGCTTGCTTTTTATTGAATGTCCCTTAACGGGGAACGCGTCGTTTTTTCCGATGTATTCTTCCCACGGGAGCGCCTTTACTCCGTCGAAAAGCTCTGTAAAAGTGACGGACGGAAAGCTCCCGACCTTTATAAAAACGTGCTCTGCAAGACGAAGACGAATATTTGCTCTTGCGGCGTCATCGGGCGTTCCTTCAAAGCATATTCTGCCGTCTATTGTTTCGGTTCGGCGGCAGCCAAGCGCGTCTATCTCTTCTCCGAGCAACTTTTCAAGTCCAAAGAGGCAGGTGGCGACAAATTCCATGGTAAGTTTCCTTTCGTTTTTTTACATTATAAATCCAAAGGAGATTTTTGTCAATCGGAGTTTCCCGCAACAATTTCGCCGCATGCCACGTTTTTGCCTCCTTGACAGAGAAAAACGTTTCTTCCGACAAGGTCAAAGACGGAGAATCGGTCTGTCATGAAGGAAACGCTTCCGCTTCCGCTCATAAGAAACATCGGGGGAAGCGAGGCTGTGCGTATTCGGTATCCCACGCTTTTGCCGCATTTGTGCCCCGAGGCGCTCTTTTTTTCGTCAATTCTGAGAAAACAAGCGTCATAGCCGTTCTTATCCGCACACGGAAGATCTCGTACCTCGGCGCATACGAGAGTGCCTATCGGTGTGGAATAGAAGTCTATTTTTCCGGCGCGTCTGTCAATGCCGTTTAGCGAAAGGCGTGAGGAGGCGCTGGGACGGCGGTCGCGCATAAGAAAGCCGTACCTTTCAAAGCACGGCTTTTTTTGTATGTTTTTGTCTGTTATCATAGGATTTTCCTGCCTTTCTCCGGTTCTTCCGGTATATATTAGCATTATATTCATGCTTGGGCGGGAAATAGACAAAAAAAGGAAGCCGAAGGCTTCCTTTTGAGGTAAAGTTATTTTTTCTTAATAAATCCGGGCGACTGCGCCACAATGATGGCGGCGAAAACGAAGCCGCAACCGACAAGCTCGACGGTTGAGAGGCGCTCGCCAAGAATCAGCCAGCCTCCGATTACGGCAAAAACGCTCTCAAGGCTCATGATTATGGAAGCGACAGTCGGGTCGGTGTTTTTCTGACCGACGATTTGGAGCGTATACGCAACGCCGCTTGACATTACTCCGAGATAGACGACGGAGACAAGTGAATTTCCGACGGCACTCCAATCCGGGCTTTCAAAAATGAACATAAATATAAGAGAAAGCACACCCATGGTGAAAAACTGAACGCAGGAGAGGAGCAGTCCGTTGTTTTTCTTTACGAAATGGTCTACGGTGAGTATGTGTCCGCAGAAGGCAAAAGCACAGAGGAAAACGACCACGTCGCCGAGATAAATATTATTTACTCCGTCACTCAGGCACAGCATGTACATTCCCACAATGGCAAGCACCACGCCGCACCAGACAAGAGGATGATTTTTCCTGCGGTAGAGAAGCGAACCGATAATGGCGACAAAAACGACGTAGAGAGCGGTGATAAAGCCGGCTCTTCCCGAAGTGCCGGCGTCCTTTGGATAAAGGGACATGCCGAACTGCTGAAGATTTGTGGCAACAAACAGTGCGATTCCGCACAGTATGCCTCCGAAAATAAGAGATTTGAACTCCGTGCGGTTTTTCGGAAATGAATTTTCCTTCTGAACGAGCGAAATGATAAAAGCCAGAATTGAGAGGAATACAAACGCGATAAAAGAACGCAGGACGGATAGGGTAAAGGTCGAGACGTGTTCAAGTCCGGCGGTTTGCGCGACGAATGCAAATCCCCAGATTACTGCGGTGAGAAGAAGCTCAATGTTGCCGAATAGTTTTTTCATTTTGGTGACGTGTCCTTTTTGATACTTTGCTTGTGTTGAAATGTTAAAAATTATATAGTATAATTATGTAATGTATTATACTCACATATGCGGATTTTGTCAACAAAGTAATCGGAAAATAAACGGAGAATAAAATGAATATTTACAAAAACAGGGACGATTCGGAGCGCACAGAGACGGAAATGGAGACATACAGACTGCTTTGCCGCCTCGGCATAGTTTATGAAAGGGTAGATCACGACGCGGCGGCGACGATTTCGGACTGCGAGGAGATAGACGGGGCGCTCGGCACGAGAATGTGCAAAAATCTGTTTCTCTGCAACTCTCAGAAAACGAAATTTTATCTGCTTTTAATGCCGGGCGGCAAGCGCTTTAAGACAAAAGCGCTCTCGGCTTTTCTTCAGATACCGCGCCTTTCCTTTGCATCGCCCGAGGCGCTTAAAGAGCATCTCGGACTTCTGCCGGGAGCTGTCACGGTGCTCGGACTTGCAAATGACAGAGAGCAGCGCGTGACGCTTCTCATCGACAGCGATATCGCAGATGAAGAATACATAGGCTGCCACCCCTGCGTTAATACGTCAAGCCTTAAAATAAAAATGAGCGATATTTATGAAAAATTTCTCCCGTACACGGGGCATACGGCGACAAAAGTCGTGCTGCCCGAAGAATAAGGAAAAGCGGCGATTGCTTTATCGCCGCTTTTCTTACCGTAAACCGTTTGACGTGAAATTTAGCGCAAGTCTTTTAAACACAGGGCATTTTTGACGGAAATAAAACAAAAAAGCAAGGATTTTTGTTGACTTTTACGTAAAAAGGATTATAATAGAATTTGGAACTAAAGTAGTAAAAAAAGGGGGAACGCGAAGGGGCTTATCAATTCCGTCTTTATTTATATAAAACGGAAAATCAGAAGCGGACCGCTTTATACAGACTGTTTTGAAATTGAGTTTTCGGAATATTAAAGTGTTCAGGCGCACGGGCGGAAAGCTTTCAAAACAGAACAAAGAAAACGCAAAAAATAATTTTTACAGGAGATATTTTTATGAAAAAAATCTGGTTTACCCTGCTTACTTTCGTGCTGCTCTGCGGCGTTCTCGTTTCATGCGGGAATAAAGACGTGAAAGACGCTCCCGACTCCGACGGGCAGACGCAAAATCTCCCCGAAACAGAACCGGATCCCGAGATTTCATATACGGAAGGGCAAGAAGTGGTGATTGCGGACGCAAACGGCTGCGAATTTACCGTTGTTCGTCCCGGAGTTGCCGCGCCGAAGATTATTTCTGCCGCAAACACCGTCTGCGCAAAGATTTCGGAGATTACAGGTAAAGAAATTACCACCGTAAAGGATTCTGACGGTAAAAATGGATATGAAATCCTTATCGGAAGCACTTCCCGCGCCGAAAGCGTATCCGCTTCCGAGGGACTTGACTCGAATACATACCGAATCCTGTTCAAAAGCTCAAGAATCGTTATTGTCGGCGGTTCGGACAATGCGACGGAAGCGGCTGTAAACAAATTTATAGAGCTTTTTGTATCCGAGGACTGCATTTCCGTTCCGTTCGGGACTGATTATTCCGAATCGAGCGCTCCGAAGCTCCTTGTCGGCGATAATAATTTATCCGATTATAAGATATATGCAGGCGACGCGCTTCCCGAGTGTGTCACGCGCGTCAGCGACGCAATATATAAATGCACGGGAGTATCGCCCGAAACATCAGCCGACCAGGGCGGAAAAGACGACAAAATCATTGAATTTGCCGTTGACACAACTCTTGACGAGGGAAGCTATTTCATCAAGGCTTCGGACAACCGCATATGTCTGAGCGCACCGACGCGCATCGGGCTTCTCGGCGCAGTAAAGGCGTTTGAGAAAGCGCTTGACGGCAAAAATGAGTCGGGGCAAACATACAATCTTGACCTTACCTTCCATGGCAGCATAAACGCTTTTGAAGGTGCCGGAGGTGAGAGCACAAGCTATTTCCTTTGCAGCACAAACAAGGATGCGCTCAGCTATGAGATAGGCGAGGAAATGGTAATTGACATCTATCTTATGTCAAGAGGCGAGCTTGTAAGCTGCTCCGAGTTCGATTGGAGCATCACGGGAGATGACGGAAGCAAGAGCTCCGGCAAAAGCTCCGGTGCAAACGGTGTTCTTACGCTTAAAACCTCACTTTCCTGCGATGGATTTGTCTATATTCTTGTGAAGGCACTGGACAGTGCGGGAAATGAAATTGACAATACGGTGCGTTTTTCGGGCGGAACCGGAGTTCACCCGGAAAAACTGAAGACAACGGTTGAAGAACCTGCTGATTTTGACGAGTTCTGGGAGAAATCCATAGCGGAGCTTTATAAGGTTCAGCCCGACATCATCGAGATGGAAGAAGTCAACATGAAGGACGGCTACAAAACATACAAGATGAAGCTCGAGTGCTTAGGCGACCCCAAATGGACAGGCGAGACATATGTTTCCGGATATCTTACATATCCGACAAACGCATCGCAAAAATCTCTCAGCCTCTCCCTTTCCTTCGAGGGATACGGCGTTAGGTGTCAGAAGCCTCAGTACAACAGTACCGGAGCGGTATTTACCGTGTATACTCACAGTATAGAAGTCGGAATGGACGACTCCTATTATACTAGCCTTTCAAATGGCGCGCTGAAAAGCTACGGTTGGTCCGAGACCGAAAACGCAAATCCGGAAAACGTCTATTTCCGCTATATGATTCTCCGCGACCTTCAGGCGCTTCGCTTTATGAAGCAGTATTTCGGCCCTGACGGAAACAACCTCTGGTCAGGGAAGTCGATTACCGTCGGAGGCGGAAGCCAGGGAGGATTCCAGACATTGGCTATCGCTGCGCTCGACCATGATGTTACCGAGGCTAATGCAAACATCCCGTGGCTCTGCGATATCGGCGGATATACCGACGGAAAGCGCCTGAAATCAAGCTTCAGACCGAATTACGTCTCAGGCCTCAGCTATTTTGATTCGGCAAGCTTTGCGTCCCGCATAGAATGCCGCATTACGATAAACGCAGGTCTCGGAGACACCTGCTGCCCTCCTGCGGGCGTGTTTGCGATGTATAATGCACTGAAATGCCCGAAAACAATGACGATGCGCCAGAACAAGACGCACTCCTATACTCCTTCGGTCGGCGATGTGTTCACTTTCTCCGGAAACTGACATAATAAAAAGAAAAAACAATCTCTGCGGGCAAAATGCCCGCGGAGATTGTTTTTTTTAAGGGTTGTACCGTGACCTTAAATCCGTTCGCACACCGATTTATTAAATATTCGGCGATTCGGGCGGAGTCGGCGGTAGGTTGTTTTCATCTTTTTTTGCCATGCGGCGCTTTTTTGAGCGTCTGCGTATCGCCACAATGATTATCACTATGACGGCGGCTGTTACGGCGACAAGCAGAATAGAGGGAAGTGCATATACAAATCCGACGGCAAAGTTGCGCCATCCCTCGGCAAATGCCGCCCAGCTTTCCTTTGACGCTTCTGAGATTCGTTCGCCGAAGGTGGGATTCTGAACTGCAGGCGAAGTGTAGTCAACGACCTCGGAAATATCAATGTTTACGGTGGAAAAAGCGACGAGCGTGTCATAGCTGCGAAGTCTTGCGGTATAGCTCTCAATCTGATATGTAACCTCGGAGAGACGGCTTTCAAGCGTTATGATGTCGCTTAGTCCCTTTGCCTCTTCAAGCAGCTCAAGCAGGCGCGCTTCTTCTGTCCTCAGCGTTTTGAGGCGTGCCTCAATGTCAACATAGGTTTCCGTGATGTCGTCTATATTTGAATTGCTGCTGCTTATGTTGAGAAGCTCGCCTACATCGGACAGAAATTCGTCCAGCTTTTCGGCGGGAATCCTTATCGTGTAGGAAGCGCTGCGGCTGTATATCCTGCCGGAATACAGGCTGACGCCCGTTGTGTCCGAGGACTGCACATAGCCGCCGAGCGCGCTTACACTGCTCTCGAGTGCCCTCAGTGCCGCGTCATATTCCTTGGTTTCCGCGGTCATGCTCACGGTCCTTATGATTTTTCGTTCTTCAAGCGGTGTGGAATTTTCTGCGGAGGAGATCTCGGAGGAGAAGACCTCATCCTCCGAGATATCACCGTAATCCTTTACATATGAGTATGACTTTAAATCTTCACCTGCTTCAATTTCATATGACTGTTTTTCGCTACCCATTCCGCAGGAAGCGAAAAATGAGATGCATACACAGAGAAGCAGTATCGCGGATAAGATTTTTTTCGTTTTTGACATGGCTTTTACCTCCGAAAATAAATTTCCGTACCGCGTCTTTACTTCAGCTTTGAGAGTGCCTGCATTATTCCTTCAAGTTTTTCACGATATTTTGCGAGTTTTTCCTTTTCTCCGTCGACAACGGCCGCCGGAGCTTTGGCAAGGAAGCCCTCGTTTGACAGCTTGCCGTTAAGCCGTGCGATTTCGCCCTCGATTTTCTTTTTCTCTCCGTTTAGTTTTTCCTTTTCCTTTTCTGCGTCGATAATGTCGGCAAGCGGGAGGAAAATTACGGCGGACTCCGTGACTATTTGTACGGCGTCGTCGGGGGAAATCACCGAATCGTCAAAGTGTTCCGCTATCTCGACGTCTGAGGCGGAAGCGAGCTTTCCGAAGAATACAGCTGTGCTTTCGTTAAAGGAGTCGCTGTATTTGGTTGCGATATAGACCTTTGAGCGGCGGGAAGGAACGATGTTCATTTCGTTTCGGCGCGTGCGGATTGCACGTATTGCGCTTATGACACGCTCGAACTTTTCCGCGTCCTCTGTAAAGTCAAGGTCGGGTGTTGCCTTGGGATACGTGTCTATCATGATGCTTTCCGCCTCGTGCGGCAGCGACTGATAGATTTCCTCCGTTATGAAGGGCATGAAGGGGTGCAGGAGCTTAAGCGATACGGTAAGAACATAGCATATGACGTTCTGCGCCGTAAGATTGTTCCCGTTTTCCTTGTCGGAGAGGCGTATTTTGCAAAGCTCGATGTACCAATCGCAGAAAATATCCCAGATGAAATCGTAAAGAGAAGAGAGGGCTATGCCGATTTCGTAGCTGTCGAGCGCTTTTATAACGGCGTCGACCGTCTTGTTTAGCTTTGTCAGTATCCATTTGTCCTCAAGTGCGAGCTTTTCGGGCTTTGGTAGATTTACTTTATCTATTGTCAGATTCATGCGTACGAAGCGCGAAGCGTTCCAGAGCTTGTTTGCAAAGTTGCGCGCGGCTTCGATTTTTTCATCGGAGAAACGCATATCGTTTCCGGGTGAGTTTCCGGTCGCAAGTGCGAAGCGAAGCGCGTCCGCGCCGTATTTGTCGATGATTTCAAGCGGGTCTATGCCGTTTCCGAGGGATTTTGACATCTTGCGTCCCTGCGCGTCGCGCACAAGTCCGTGAATCAGGACGGTGCTGAACGGGATTTTTCCGGTATATTCGAGCGAGGAGAAAATCATGCGGGAAACCCAGAAGGTGATGATGTCATATCCGGTGACAAGAGTGGACGTTGGGAAAAAGCGTTTTAGGTCCTCGGTTTCATCGGGCCATCCCATCGTGGAGAAGGGCCACAGCGCGGAGGAAAACCAGGTGTCAAGTGTGTCGGGGTCCTGACGCATTGCCTTTCCGCACTTCGGGCAGACGGCGCTGTCTTCTTTTGTTACCTCTGTCGTGCCGCACTCGTCGCAGTAGAAGGCGGGAATACGGTGTCCCCACCAAAGCTGTCTTGAAATGCACCAGTCCTGAGTGTTTTCCATCCAGTGAAAATAGTTCTTGTCAAAGCGCTCGGGGACAAATTTGATTTCACCGTCGCGGACAGCCCTTATGGCAGGACCTGCGAGCGGCTCCATGCGGACAAACCACTGAAGGGAAACCATAGGCTCGATTGTCGTGCCGCAGCGGTAGCATGTGCCGACCTCATGCGTCAGATCCTCTGTCTGCATAAGATATCCGCCTTCTTCAAGGTCGCGGACAATCGCTTTTCTCGCCTCGTATCTGTCCATTCCCGCGTATTTAGGATATGCGTCTGTTATCTTTGCATCGGGGGTAAGGCAGACCTCCATCGGGAGCATATGGCGGCGTCCGACTTCAAAGTCGTTGGGATCGTGCGCCGGAGTGATTTTGACGCAGCCCGTTCCCTTGTCGAGCTTTGCGTGCTCGTCGCCGACTATCGGTATGCGGCGACCTACAAGAGGCAGAACGCAGTATTTTCCGATAAGGTGCTTGTAGCGCTCGTCCTCGGGATTTACCGCAATTGCGGTGTCTCCGAGAAGCGTTTCGGGTCTTGTGGTTGCGACTTCAAGATATCCCGCGCCGCCGACAAGAGGATAGCGGATATGCCAGAAATGGCTGTTCTGCTCTTCGTA
>JBJFAQ010000110.1:0-5004 GCA_051887995.1 Eubacteriales bacterium | reverse complement strand
CTCGCCTGCGATCTTGTATATATTGGGGATCATAAGAAGAAGACCCTGAGATGCGGTATAGGTTGTAGTGAGAGCGCCCGCTGCAAGAGAACCGTGAACGGTACCTGCGGCACCTGCCTCAGACTGCATTTCCATGACCTTGACCTGCTCGCCCATGATGTTCTTCAGACCTGTTGCAGACCACGAGTCTGTCAGCTCTGCCATAACGCTGGACGGGGTGATCGGGTAAATCGCTGCAACTTCGGTAAACGCATAGCTTACCGTAGCGGCGGCGGTGTTACCGTCCATGGATTGTTTTTTTCTGACAAGTTTTGCCATGAGTAGTATTTCCTCCTCTATATAGTATAAAAATTTTTTGGCCATGTGTCATTATAGCACTTTAGCTCCGTTTTGTAAATGTTTTTCAAAGATTTTTTACACGTTTTTTTGTTTTTTCGTGTATTTCTTTGCTTTTCCCGACTTTTTTTGGCTTTTGAGGTTGACAAATGCTGTTTAAATGGTAAAATAATCACAGCGCAGAGCAAAATCCGGCTGCGCAAACAGATTTTTATGCATCGGCACGTAAGTAAACGCCGGCGCGGAATTATGCAAAGGAGAAAAAATGAACATCACCGATTACTATTTCAAAGAAGGCGAAAAGCCGCTTGACAACATCGTCACGGACGGCGGTTTCTGCGGCATTTTCCGCAAAATTGCCTGCATCGGAGACAGCCTCTCCTCCGGAGAATTTGAGGGTACGGGCAAAGAGGGCGAAAAAACCTTTCACGATTTCTTTGACTACTCCTGGGGACAGTATCTCGCGCGTCTCGCCGGAACAACCGTATACAATTTTTCAAGAGGCGGCATGTCGGCAAAGGAATACTGCGAGACATTTGCCGAAAAGAACATGTTCTGGAACAAGGAGCTTGCGGCTCAGGCTTACATAATCGCTCTCGGCGCAAACGACACGACGCACATGCTCGCAGGCAAATATGAATTCGGCTCGCTAAATGACATCTGCGACGAGGACTACACCCAAAACAAGCCTACGTTTGTCGGCTGGTACGCGCAGATAATCCAGCGCTATAAAGCACTTCAGCCCGACGCGAAATTTTTCCTCATGACAATGCCTCGCAGCGATTGGCCCGCAGACCCGAAAAACGAGCTGCGCGACAGGCACAGCGAGCTGCTTTACGCCTTTGCGGAAAAATATTCAAACACCTATGTCCTTGACCTGCGCAAATACGCCCCCGTTTACGACAAGGAATTTCGCCGCAATTTCTATCTTGCCGGACATATGAACGCCGCGGGCTATATGATCACCGCAAAAATGGTGGCTTCTTATATCGACTATCTCATCAGAAAATATCCCGACGATTTCCGCCAGGTGGGATTCATCGGCACTCCGTTTTCAAATAAAAACGTATGATAAAGCATCGGGCGCGGCAGAAAGCCGCGCCCGACATCTTTTTTATTATACCACGTTTTCGGGACGATTTCAACAGGCTTTTGGGCAAAAATGAAAAATGTAAAAAAAGATTTACATTTGACCGCCCTCTTTCGGAAAAAAAGACATTATTTTTTGTATATATTTTACAAACTTAACGAAATTATATATTTTAGTATTGACAAATCTCACAATAATTGTTATAATAAAGGTGCAAAAGGGAAAAGAAATCAGCAAAGGAAAAGGAGGAAGAAAAAATGATTCGCCTGATCTTTTCAACCCCCGACAAAACAATTTACTGAGAAAAGGAGAAAAGTCCGATGAACAGCTGAGATTTCCCGGCATAAAGCAAAACACGAAATTCTTTGTAGGAGAAGCAAACCGATGAACAGATAATTCCGGAAAGAGAGATCCCAGATAAAATCCACGGGAGTGATTGAAGCTATGAAAGCAGTTTACAGACACACCGCGAAAACATAAATACAGAGGGATACGCCGATGGAATATTTAAGATAAACTGAATATAGATGCACGGGAGCGTCACGCGGACGCTCCCGTTTGTGCGTCTTTTATTTCCTGCCGAAAAGACAGTTGTAAAAAATTCATATAAGTGTTATAATATAGAATAAGCCTTGCTCCCTCTTTTAAAAGCTTTTGAAGATTCCAAGAGAAACTTTTCTCCGAAAAGTTTCTCTTGCGGAGTTTGAGGCAGAGCCTCAACACGTTTTGTCCCATTTTTTCGTGACACTAATCCTTTGGAGGATAACATATATGCAAATCAAACGCGCAAGCGGCGTGCTCATGCACATCTCTTCCCTCTGGGGAGACTATTCCTGCGGCAGCTTCGGAAAAGAAGCGCTCGAATTTATTGATTTTCTCTCGGACGGAGGGTTCTCGTACTGGCAGGTTCTCCCGTTCTGCACTCCCGATGAGTTCCACTCGCCCTATAAGTCACCTGCCGCCTTCGGAGGCAATCCTTATTTCATCGATCTTGAAAAGCTCGCCTCAGACGGGCTTCTGACGCGCGGGGAGCTTGACGGGGCGAGGCAGAAAACCCCGTATAGCTGTGAGTTCGACCGCCTCGATGCCGAGCGCATGCCCCTGCTCCGAAAAGCGGCAGAGCGTGCAGACCGGTGCTTACGCGCCGACGTTGAAAATTTTGCATCGGAAAATCCGTATCTTGACAAGGCTTGCCTTTTCATGGCGCAAAGAGAAGCAAACGGCGGCAAAGAATGGCAGGAGTGGACAGTAAAAGAGCCGGACGGAGAGGAGCTTTTCTTCCGGCGCTTCCTCGAATACGAATTTCGCACGCAGTGGCGCGAAATCCGCGCCTATGCGCACAAAAAAGGCATAAAGCTTATCGGCGACATTCCGATATACGTCGCGCTCGACAGCGCCGACGTATGGGCAAACCGCGACCGGTTTCTGCTTGACGCGCGCGACCGCCCGACCGCCGTCGCAGGCGTACCGCCGGATTACTTCTCGGCGGACGGTCAATTATGGGGCAACCCCCTTTACGACTGGGACAAAATGAAAAAGGACGGTTACGAGTGGTGGCGCGCAAGACTGCGCCTCATGTATGAGCTTTTCGACGGCGTTCGCATCGACCATTTCCGCGGTCTTGAGTCTTACTGGAGCATTCCGGCGGGAGAGACGACCGCAAAAAACGGCAAATGGGTAAAGGGGCCGGGAAAAGACTTCATTGACGCGGTAAAAAGTATTACCGACCCCGAAAAAAACTTCGTCATTGCAGAGGACCTCGGCGACATTACCCCGGAAGTGGAGGAGCTTGTAAATTACAGCGGCTTCCCCGGCATGAGAGTGCTTCAGTTTGCCTTTCTCGGCGGCGACAACCCGCATCTTCCGCATAACTATATAAACGGATGCGTAGCGTACTCCGGCACTCACGACAACAACACTCTGCTCGGCTACGTGTGGGAGCAAAGTGAAGCGGAACGCCGCGAAATGCTCGACTATATCGGGTACACCGACAAAAACTGGGACGCATGCTATGATACGATTCTTCGCACAATGTACCGCAGCTCCGCCGGACTTGTCATGTTCCCGATTCAGGATCTGCTCGGCTACGGCTCGGACACTCGGCTCAACGTTCCGGGGCGCACAGACGGCAACTGGTTATACAGAATAACAAAAGAACAGCTTTCGGGCATCGACACGTCTCATTTCAGACGCTTCTCGGAGCTGTACAAGAGAAAATAATGATGAAAAAGCAACATTTTTCGGCACTTGCTCTGACTCTTTTCATTTTGACCTTTTTCTTTAGCTGCAAAGCCCCCGCCTTGCCCCGCGGAGAAGAGACGGAGTCTCTCTCCGATACGAACATCGCAGAGACAAATGCAAAAGAAAGCGAAACCGTCCCGTCCTCCTCTTCCGAAACCGAGCATGCGATGACGTCTGAGACCGAGCACGCTTGGGAGAGCGAAACGGACGCGAATACCGAGCATACTTTAAGTAATGGCGTGCCTATCGAGCAAGCTCTCCTTGAGAAAATGACGACAGAAGAAAAAATCGGTCAGCTTTTTCTCTGCCGCGCGCCGGAAAAAGCCGAAGAGGGCAAAGAAATCCTTGAAAAATACCACGTCGGCGGCTTTATCTTCTTTGCAAAGAACTTTAAAAACGAAACGCCGGGCACATTCCGAAGCATGATAGAAGAATATCAGTCCGTCTCAAAGGTCGCGCTTCTTACCGCCGTCGATGAGGAAGGCGGGACGGTATGCCGCGTAAGCCTTTACCCCTCGTTCCGGGAAGAAAAGTTTGCTTCCCCCGCCGAGCTTTACGCCGAAGGCGGCATGGAAGGCGTACTGCGCGACAGCGAAGAAAAATCGCGCTTTTTGCTCTCTCTCGGCATAAATTTCAATCTTGCACCCGTTGCTGACGTCTCGGAAACGGAATCTGATTTCATCTATGACCGCACAATAGGGCTTGACGCTGCGGGAACGGCAGAATACATCTCGTCCGTTGTCCGAAAAATGTCATCGGACGGCATTATCTGCTCGCTGAAGCACTTTCCCGGCTACGGCGGTAACAAGGACACGCACAAGGACATGGTATACGACAAAAGAACCCTTGACGAGCTCAGAGAAAAGGACTTTTTGCCGTTTGACGCCGGCATAGCGGCAGGTGCGCCTGTCGTTATGGTATCGCACAACATCGTCTCCTGCATCGACGGAGAGCTTCCCGCGTCCCTCTCGCCTAAAGTAAACGCACTTCTGAGAGAGGAGCTTGGGTTTGAGGGCGCTATCATGACGGATGACCTGTCGATGGACGCAATACGCAAATTTACCGTAAGCGAGGACGCCGCAGTGCTTGCCGTTCTCGCGGGAAACGACCTGCTCTGCTCTTCCGATATCGCGGTACAGTTTGAAGCGGTCTCCGCGGCGCTTGAGGACGGCAGAATAAGCCCCGATGCGCTTGACAGAGCGGTGCTTCGCATCTTAAAGCTGAAACTCGAATACGGTGTAATAAAAGGACAATAATTTCGGGAGGAAACCTTTTTGACAAAAGGCTTTCCTCCCAAGCCCTCTTTCCAAAAACTTTAGTGTTTTTCTTTGAAGTTT
>JBJFAQ010000109.1:0-5021 GCA_051887995.1 Eubacteriales bacterium | reverse complement strand
TGTTGATCTTATGCCTTTTCATAATATAAAGGTCACGCAGCATATGGTCCATCGGCGTTGCAGAGCCGAGAATCGGGTCGCTGTCGTGGCGGTTTACGCCCTTTGCCTTGACCTTTTTGCCGTTTATATAGATGACGCGGTTTTTGATTTCAATGCGCTTCAGCGCAAGCGGAATACGAATGACCTCATTCCCCGCGCAAAGCACAAGGGAATAGAGCCGCGGCTCCTCGTCGTTCCAGAGAACGGGCGAATCTATTTTTATAAGCTCGTTTCCGCTCTTTTTGACAGTAATATGCCCTTTTTTTATTTCGCTTCCGTCGGGTGAAAGCAGTTTATAGGACGTTTCCACCGTTCCGTTCGACGTAAGGTCAAGGTGAATGTCCGCCGTGTCAAGTGCGGGAGAGATTTCCTGACGCGCGTATATATCGACGATGTGAACGGGGTCGCGCAGGAGCAGATAGACCTCGCGGAAAATTCCGCTGTAACGGAACTTGTCCTGATCCTCAAGATATGACCCGTCGCACCATTTGAGAACGAGCACTTTAAGGGTGTTTTCCCCTTTTGCAAGGAAAGAGGTGATGTCGATTTCGCTTGTCATATGGCTGACCTGACTGTATGCGGCAAATTTGTTGTTTACAAACAGATAGAAGCAGGAATCAACGCCCTCGAAATTGAGGTATATGCTTTTTGACTTAAGCACCTCCTCAGTCACAAAAAAACTGCGTACATAGAGTCCGCAGGGAATGTCATCCGGCACATGCGGCGGATTTACGGGAAACGGATAGTTGGTATTCATGTAGTTCGGCGTATCGTAGCCGCGCTCATACATGACCTGCCAGCTCATCGGAACTGTCAGCTTGTCAAAGCCTTCTGCCGAGAAGCCGTCGGCGCAAAAATCGTCGATTTTGTTTATGGATTGGTAGTAGCGGAAATCCCAGTCGCCGCAGAGAGATATAAAATTTGCACTTTCCTCACGAATATCCTTTTCCGCGCATTTTTCACATCCGTAAGGGATATAGTAGGCGCGCGGAGGTTCGCACCCGACATGAAGGTGCTCTGTGGATTTGTGATAATCAAAGCTGAAGTTCATGTTTTCAACCGTCCTTGTTTTTGTCATTCGGCAGGATTTATTTAAGCCGTGTGTATTATTATATGCAAAGAAATTTGCAAAGTCAATAATAGGATGAGGTTTTTTCTTATGTAAGCTAATTTTTTTCGATTCTCTTTACAAATCGGTGAAAATATGTTACTATAAAAAGGATATCTGAGCAGTCTCGCTTTTGACCGTCCTTTATTTGCTTTGTATACCTTATGCGGCAGAAAGCAAAACTAAAAACGGGAAGAAATATTTATTTAGGGAAAGGCTCAGGTATGAAGATAAAATATAAGAAATACAGTCCGGGCAGCTTTGCGCTGCGCTTTTATATTGGTTTTGGAATCGGGCTTGCGGCAGTGGGCGTGATTTTGCTGTTTCTTCTTGTGAAAATTTAGGAGGACGCATGAGAATAGATAAATTTTTGTCGGAAATGGGCGCGGCGACGCGAAAAGAGGCCGCGCAGGCTGCAAGACGCGGTGCGATAAAGATAAACGGAGAGGTTTGCCGCGCTTCCGACAGGCACATTGACCCCGAAAAGGATACTGTAAGCTATTATGAAACCATAATTCCGTATAAGCGATTCAGGTATATTATGCTCAACAAGCCCGAGGGGTATGTAAGCGCGACCGAGGACGGAATAAGTCCGACGGTGCTTGAGCTTTTGTCTGAGGAATACAATCGTTTTAACCTTTTTCCGTGCGGGAGGCTCGATAAAAATACTGTCGGCCTTATGCTTCTTACGGATGATGGAGAGCTTGCTCATCGGCTCCTTTCCCCAAAACGCCACGTGAGTAAGGTCTACGAATACAAATCAAAATTTCCGCTGTCGGACGAGGACAGAAAAAAGCTTGAGGAAGGCGTTACGCTTGACGACGGATATGAAACGCTTCCCTCACATATTGAGCTTGACGACGGGGCGATGAGCGGCAGAATAACGCTTACCGAGGGAAAATACCACCAGATAAAGCGAATGTTCGAGGCGGTCGGAAATAAAATAACCGCGCTTGAAAGAATCAAGTTCGGACCGCTTTCGCTTGACGCATCGCTCGGACGAGGAGAATGGCGGGAGCTTACGGAAACCGAAATAAGGGCACTTGAAGCCCATGCAGGGAAAGGTCAAACATAAAAATGTCAGAAAGAACATATCCGACGGTAAAAATAACGGAAAAGGCCGAGCGGTCGGCGCGGGAAGGACACCCGTGGGTGTACGCAGACGAGGTTATCGAAAAAAACGGCGAGCCGCAAAACGGCGAGCTTGTTGACGTATACTCTAAAAAGGACCGTTTTCTCGGCACGGGATTTTATAACGATAACTCAAAAATACTTGTCCGAATCATTTCGCGCAATGCAAACGACATCTTTGACGAGGCGTTTTTTCGCCGTCGCGTCAAATATGCGATTGAGTACAGGAAAACGGTCATGGGAGATGATTTTTCCTGCTGTCGCCTGATTTTCGGCGAAGCAGACTGCTTTCCTGGGCTTACCGTTGACCGTTTCGGCGATATTCTTGTCACGCAGTCGCTGTGCCTTGGCACGGACAGGCGCAAAGACGTCATTTTCCGCGCGATAACAGACGTTATGCGCGAAATGGGCGAGCCTGTGCGTGCAATTTATGAGCGCAACGATGTTGCGATACGCGAGCTTGAGGGTATGAAGCAGTATACCGGCTTCTACCCGATGGAGGGGCTTTGCACAGACCTTTCCGGAGTGACCGAAATAACGGAAAACGGCATACATTATGAGGTGGACTATATAAACGGTCAGAAAACCGGGTTTTTCCTTGACCAGAAGTACAACCGTCAGGCGGTGGCGAGGATTGCAAAAGGGAAGCGGGTTCTCGACTGCTTCACCCATACCGGCGCGTTTGCCCTTAACGCGTCTGCGGCGGGCGCAGAGCACGTTACCGCGGTTGACGTTTCAAAGGATGCACTTTCAATGGCGGAAAAAAACGCGGTGCGCAACGGTCTTGACGAGAAAATGGACTTTGTATGCGCCGATGTGTTTGAACTTTTGACAAAGATGGCAAAGGAAAAGAAATGCGGGTATGATTTTATAATTCTTGACCCTCCGGCGTTCACAAAGAGCAGCAGCACCGTGAAAAACGCCGTGCGCGGATACAAGGAGATAAACCTCAAGGCAATGTCGCTTCTGCCGCGCGGTGGATATCTTGCGACCTGCTCATGCTCGCATTTTATGACAGATGAGCTGTTCCGTAAAATGCTGCACGACGCTTCAAAGGACGCGTCGGTATCCTTAAGGCAGATAGAAGCGCGTCAGCAATCGCCCGACCATCCGATTCTCTGGAACGTAAAGGAAACAGATTATCTTAAATTCTATATCTTCCAAATTGTATAAGAGAGGACATAAAATGGATATTATAAAGACGCTCTCAGCAGAGCTGGGTCTTAAAGAAGAACAGGTAAGAAAAACCGTGGAGCTTATCGACGGCGGCAATACGATCCCATTTATCGCCCGTTACCGCAAAGAGGTGACGGGAAGCCTTGATGACGCTGTGCTGCGCGATCTTGACGATAAGCTGACGTATCTAAGAAACATCGAGAAAAGAAAGCAGGAGGTAATAGACCTAATCGCCGCGCAGGACAAGCTGACGCCGGAGATTGAGGCGGCAATTGACAAAGCAAAGACGCTGACGGAGGTTGACGATATTTACCGCCCGTTCCGCCCTCACCGCAAAACACGCGCGTCGGTCGCAAGAGAAAAGGGTCTTGAGGGGCTTGCAGTCCTTATCATGGAGCAGCGCGACAAATATGAAAGGACAATCGAAGAAGAAGCGGAAAACTACATAAATGAAGAAAAGGGGGTTGGAACATCGGAAGAAGCGCTCGCAGGTGCAAAGGACATAATTGCCGAGGACGTTTCGGACAATGCCGAATACCGCAAAATGATACGTGAGCTGACCTTTAAAAACGGAATGCTCGTATCAAAGGCGGCAAAAGACGAGGATTCCGTCTATTCACAGTACTATGATTACAGCGAGGCGATAAAAAGCATTCCGGGACACCGCGTGCTCGCGGTAAATCGCGGCGAAAAAGAGGATTTTCTCAAGGTCTCCGTCGAAGTGCCGAAGGATATAATACTCAACTATCTGTTCAATTGCGTTATTACAAATATCAAAAGTCCTGCGGAAAAATACATAAGCGCGGCGATACTTGACAGCTACGACAGACTTATCGCGCCTTCTGTCGAGAGGGAGATACGTTCCGACCTTTTCGATAATGCATCGGAAGGGGCGCTCGTCAATTTTGAGGTTAATTTAAAGAATTTGCTCATGCAGGCGCCGCTCAAGGGAAAGACCGTGCTCGGATATGACCCCGGTTACCGCACCGGCTGTAAGCTTGCGGTTGTGGATAAGACCGGAAAGGTGCTGGACACCGCCGTTATATACCCGACAAAGCCGCAGGAGCGAATCGCCGAAAGCCGAGCAAAGGTTGTTTCTCTTATAAAAAAATACGGAATAGACATTGTTGCAATCGGAAACGGAACGGCATCAAAGGAAAGCGAGATTTTTATTGCCGACACCCTGAAGGAATTCGGAGGCGAAGTGAAATACGCCATGGTGAGCGAGGCGGGCGCGTCTGTTTATTCCGCGTCAAAGCTGGCTTCTGACGAATTTCCGGATTTTGACGTTACACAGCGTTCGGCGGTCTCGATTGCAAGGCGGCTTCAGGACCCGCTTGCCGAGCTTGTGAAAATCGACCCCAAATCAATAGGAGTAGGGCAGTATCAGCACGACATGAAGCAGGCGCGGCTTGACAGCGCGCTCGGCGGCGTGGTCGAGGACTGCGTAAACAGCGTCGGTGTGGATCTCAATACTGCGTCGCATTCTCTGCTTTCGTATATTGCAGGAATTAACGGTACGACGGCGAAAAATATTGTAAAGTACCGCGAGGAAAACGGCGAGTTC
>JBJFAQ010000108.1:0-5040 GCA_051887995.1 Eubacteriales bacterium | reverse complement strand
CTTTTTCTATGAAAACGGCATTGCGGACTATATAAAGGAAATCGCAGGAGAAAACACACTGACAGCGCCTGTTTACTGGAAAATGGAAACCCAAGGGCGCGACCGTGCGGACAAGGCGGAATACAAGCTAAAGGCAGAGTTTTCCTTCTGCGTCTCAAATACCGCAAGCGCCCTTGAATATTACCACAATTCGAGCTTTCTTGAGCACGGAGGCTCTCCGGACAAAGCGGTTCGCACCGCTTTCGTTTACGCGCTCGACAAGTATCTTAAAACAAACGGCAAGTACAACAAAACAGAAGCCAAAATCACCTTTGCCGATGTTGCCGACTGCCTCGTCCTTGTCATAAACAGCTTTTCAACCGTGACCTCCTATGAAAACCAGACTAAAAAATCTATAACGAATACCTTTATCTATGACGCAATGACGGATTTTCTGAAGAAAAATCTCGATATTTACTTCATAGAAAACCCGACGGAGGCGGAAATCTTTGCAAATCAGGTGCTTGTTAACAAGCGAAGCCGCGAATCCGCCGAAAACACCCGAATCACCCTCAAAAAGAAGCTGACGGGAACGCTTGATATTACAAACCGCGTTGAAAATTACGTCGGTTGCCGCTCGAAAGATCCCGAAAAGCGCGAGGTCTATATTGTGGAGGGAAAATCCGCGCTCGGTTCATGTAAACTCAGCCGTGATGCGGAATTTCAGGCGCTGATCTCCGTCCGCGGAAAAACGCTGAACTGTCTGAAATGCGGATACGACCGTATTTTCAAAAGCGATATCATTACAGACCTGCTTCGGGTTATCGGGTGCGGCGTCGAGATAAACGGCAAGGTAAAAGGGGATTTGCCCGCGTTTGACATTAACCTTTTGCGCTGGTCGAAAATTATCATCTGTACCGATGCCGACGAGGACGGCTTCCAAATCAGAACCCTTCTGCTCACAATGTTTTACCGTCTGCTTCCGACGCTGATAAAAGAGGGCAAAATCTTTATTGCGGAAACTCCTCTTTTTGAGATAACGACAAAAAACGACACCTACTTTGCATATGACGAATTCGAGAAAGCCGACATTCTGAAAAAGCTCGGAACCCAGAAGTACAAGCTTCAGCGTTCAAAGGGCTTGGGTGAAAACAGCGCGGAAATGATGGCGCTGACAACAATGAACCCTTCCACTCGCCGCCTGATTGCGATTACTCCCGCGGACGCCGCGGCGACAGAGCTGATGTTTGAAACACTGCTCGGAGACGACCTGCCTGCCCGCAAAGACTTTATCGCGCTGCACGGCAGTGAGTATATAAAGGAAGCGGACATCTGATTTTTTGCAAAAAAGACTGCTTCGGGGCAAAATATTTTTGCCCCGAAGCGCTCTCACATGTGTGCTCTACGCATCTTCTTTTTCAAATTTTTAGTTAAAAGCCCTTGACAAAACAAAATGTTTGTGATATGATTTACAGGTCGGCAAAATAGCGCCGGCATTTAGAGCAAAGTACGGAGAAGTCGCGTAGTTGGTCGAGCGCGCACGACTGGAAATCGTGTAACCGTCAAAAGCGGTTCGAGAGTTCGAATCTCTCCTTCTCCGCCAAAGAAAAAAGCCCCGTAAATACTGATAAATCCAGTATTTACGGGGCTTTTGCTATGTTTTTTTGCTTTTTTTACGTAAAAAGAGTTCAGTCAGAATTTTATCTGTTTTTCCTTTTTTGGGGGTCAAAACGGGGGTCGATTTTTTCCTAAAAAACCTGTTTTTTATAAAAAGCATATCCGTCAAGTACGTGCTTTATATATTTTTCCCGTCGAAAAGCGTCACATCAGCGGTGCAATGGCTTTAAACAGAATCCCTTTCAGCTTACGGCTCCATTTCTCGTCGCGTACAGTCCGGTGAGTAATCGCCCGGCACTGCTTTATAGTCTCATTAAAATCATTTTCAATCTGCGGAATACATGAGACCTTGCAGAGATAAGCCGCGCACTCGAAATGATGGTAAAGACTGCGGTAATCCAGATTTATAGTTCCGACAACCGCTTCCCTGTCGTCGCTGACAAACACTTTGGCATGCACAAAGCCGGGCGTGTATTCATAAATCTTTACGCCTGAATCCAGAAGCGAGGCATAATGCGTCCACGCAAGGGCATAAGGAGTGGATTTATCGGGGATACCCGGCAGAATGATTGACACATCCACGCCTCTTTCCGCGGCAAATTTCAGCGCGGTTTCCATTTCACTGTCTAAAATCAGATACGGCGTCATAATGTGCACATATTTCTGAGCACGGTTTAGAATATCCATGTAAACGCGCTCGCCGACTTTGTCGCTGTCAAGTGGACAGTCGCCGTAAGGAATGACATAGCCTTCCGAATTTTCCGGCGCATATGTAGGGTATGAAAGAAAGTCCCCGAAATCCGGCTGCTTTTCATCAATGTTCCACATTTGCAGGAACATAAGGGTAAAGCTCCTCACCGCCTCGCCTTTCAGCATGATGGCGGTGTCCTTCCAGTGCCCGTATTTTTCAACGCGGCCTATGTATTCGTCTGCCAGATTAACGCCGCCCGTAAAAGCAGTGTGCCCGTCCACAACAAGAATTTTGCGGTGGTCACGGTAATTATAATGTGTTGAGACAAAGGGCGTCACGGGGGAGAACATCTTGCACTTGATGCCAAGGGCTTTCAGCCGACCGGGATAATCGTGCGGCAAAGTTGAAAACTCGCATGTGCCGTCGTACATCACCCGTACATCCACGCCCTCTTTGACCTTTCTCGCAAGGATTTCAAGGATTTTTCCCCACATCAGACCTTCATCTATGATGAAATACTCCATAAAAATAAAGTGCTTCGCCCCGTCAAGCTGACAAAGCATCTCGTTCCACTTGTCCTCGCCCATAGGAAAATAGGTCACGTCGGTACGGTCAAAGACCGGATAGCACCCGGTTCTGTGAAGATAACGGGCAAGCGCCGCGGCGTCGGGACACTCGTCCGAAAGCCTGTCCATGACCGTCTCGGACTGAGGAATACTCTTTTCGGTCTCAGAGGTCAGTTTATTATACCGTCCTTTCAGCGCTCTGTGACCGATATCGCTCTGCGTATACCAAAAAAGCAAAGCGCCGAACACAGGCAAAAGCATAACTACAATGAGCCACGTGATTTTTGCCGATGGGTTCATACGGTTGTTCAGCAGATACAAAACCATCACAACGGTAAAAACGAACGTTCCGCCGTAGATATGGGGAAGGAAATTTTCAAACCAATGAAAAAGGCCGAACATCAATATAATATGGAATAAAAGAAGCAGCAAAATCAGTCCCGCGCGGCTGAAAATGGCATGAACTATTCCCTTTTTCCCCTTTTTCAAAAGAGTCAGCCCTTTATTTTGTTCATTATCCACATTACACATCTCCAATCTGAGTAAACCTTAACCGTCCACGCATATATTTCTCATATTATAGTCCGAATTACTTCATTATATCTGTTTTGCCCTGCACCGTCAATCTGCTTCATAAAAAGTTTACATAAGCCAAGTCTCCGCCTTTTAAGGTAAACGAAGCGCGCAAGAACCCATTTTCCGCTCTGCCACACACCGATTTTTCTTTTGCCCTGATATCAAAAACCTGCATTTTGCCGTTTAAAACAGCCGTCATTTATACATTGTTACTATTTTGTTAATATTGCGAAGCCTCTATTGCCTACGGGAGCGTATTTTTGGTATAATTTATATAAAGCTCATATAAAAGGGCTATACGAAACGAATGTTTTTGAAACAATTTTGAAAAGAGGTTACTATGAAAAAAACAAATCGAATTTTGTACGTTCTGCTTCTGTGCCTTGTCCTTGTTTTTGCAGTATCCTGCGGCTCGCAAAAGGACGGAGTAAAAGACGCCGGTGATTCTGCCTCCGAAGGCAACGAAACCGTAAACGTCGCTTCTTCTGACAGCGAGGGAGATGTAAGCGTTTCCGACACCGAGGCAATAAGAGTTCCGATATCCGAGGACGGAGTGTGCGATGTAATGCTCGCAGGCGCTGTTCCGAACGACAAATCAGACCAAAGCGAATTTTTCCACCCCGACGCAGTGAAATATATCATAAACGGCGGTACATACTGTGTTGACGCCGATACTCTGCGCAGACTGACAACCGTTCCCTGCGAGGGAAACGGCTCTGTTAAATGGGTAGATTTTGATACGAGCATTAACAATCCATCAAATGATTACCCCTTCACCGGCGTTGTTCCGGTCGACAAACTCACCGACCCTATCTTTATGGCAATAGCGCTTCCGAGTGAAGCCAATACCTATATGGCCGCACGTACAAATGCTTCCAATCTTTATCAGGCGGACGATAAATACACAAATGTCGTTACAATAGGCGCTATATATAAGAATGCAGATGTTGATATTCCCGACGACGCGGAAATTACGGTCTGCCTCGGAAGGACCTACCTTCTTATAAGACCAAAAGGATACAGCTGGTTCTCCGCCGTCGATATTCCTAACCCCACAGCACCCACAAACATATATCCCCTCCCCTGGAGACTCGAGTGGGACAGAGTTGACGCTGAGGGAAACACAATTCCCGAAGAGGAGCGCAATCCCGTCAAGGCTGCCAAGCTCGAATCGGACAGAGTTACATACTATGACGACCACGTGGAAATCAAGCTCTACGGAAGCGACCTAAACGGCAGCCGTTTTGAGGACGAGAGAGTAGAAGGAAGCGTGCTTCACTTCTGGGGAGACAAATACTATTTTGAGGACTTCAGCGGAGGCGACATCATGGGACTGTTTGCCGGATATGAAGTCTGGATAAAGGAAGAAGAATACGAAAACGCCGTTGTTGCCGCTGTCGGAGCCGACTGGCGCGATGCCGACGGAAACATTGCTCAGGCTTTTTCGGGCATGAATTTTGCTCTGACCACCGAGAAGAAACTCGCGTTCGGCCACACGGTCGGTAATCTTGTATATGATATAATCATGGACAGCGACAGAGTACAGGCGCTCTTGAAATAAGGAGAAAAAATGACAAATTTTGTATATGACGAAAACGGGTATATCGACGT
>JBJFAQ010000107.1:0-5064 GCA_051887995.1 Eubacteriales bacterium | reverse complement strand
CTCGCGGGCTTTACCGCCGGTATGGAATTTCACCAATCCCCAAAGAATTATTTGTGCCTTGGCACATATGAAGCTGTCGGACGCGCCGGGGCGCGTCCGACAGAAAAGTCGAAATTACTCGATAATCTCGCTCACAACGCCGGAACCAACGGTTCTGCCGCCTTCGCGGATAGCGAAGCGCAGACCCTTTTCGCAGGCGATAGGAGTGATAAGCTCAACAGTGAAGGTGACGTGGTCGCCGGGACGGCACATCTCAACACCATCAGGAAGCTCGATAACACCGGTAACGTCGGTGGTTCTGAAATAGAACTGAGGTCTGTAACCGGAAACGAAGGGTTTCTTGCGTCCGCCTTCTTTTTCGGTAAGAACGTATACCTGACCCATGAACTTGGTGTGAGGATGAACAGATCCGGGCTTGCACAGAACCTGTCCGCGCTCGATCTCGTCCTTGGCAACGCCGCGGAGCAGAGTACCGATGTTGTCACCGGCCTCAGCCTGAGGAAGGAGCTTGTGGAACATCTCGACGCCGGTTACGACGACGGAGCGCTTTTCATCGGTCAGACCGACGATCTCAACGGTATCGCCAACCTTAACGGTACCACGCTCAACACGACCGGTAGCGACGGTGCCGCGTCCGGAGATGGAGAAGACGTCCTCAACGGGCATCAGGAATGGCAGATCGGACTTGCGCTCAGGAGTGGGGATGTAGCTGTCAACAGCATCCATCAGTTCCTTGATAGGAGCGTAAACGGGATCGTTGGGGTCGGTAGAAGTGGACTCGAGGGCGTCACGGGCAGAGCCGCGGATGATCGGTACATCGTCGCCCGGGAAATCGTACTCGGAGAGGAGGTCGCGGACTTCCATCTCAACGAGGTCGAGAAGCTCAGGGTCATCAACAAGGTCGGTCTTGTTCATGAAGACAACGATGGCGGGAACGCCAACCTGACGGGCGAGCAGAACGTGCTCGCGGGTCTGCTGGAGAGGACCGTCGGTGCCGGCAACGACCAGGATAGCACCGTCCATCTGGGCAGCACCGGTGATCATGTTCTTAACATAGTCGGCGTGACCGGGGCAGTCAACGTGAGCATAGTGACGGTTTGCAGTCTCATACTCAACGTGACGGGTATTGATTGTGATACCTCTTGCTCTCTCTTCGGGAGCGTTATCGATCTGATCGTATGCCATGAACTCGTTCTTACCGTTTGCAAGAGAAAGATACTTTGTGATAGCTGCGGTAAGAGTTGTCTTACCGTGGTCTACGTGTCCGATTGTTCCAATGTTAACATGGGGTTTTGTTCTTTCGAATTTTTCCTTTGCCATTGTAAAATCCTCCTAAAAATTATATATTTTTAAATTTTTGCAAATAAAATTACTTCTTTGTACGAGAAGAAATAATTGTTTCCTGAATGGACTTCGGAACTTCAGCGAAGTGGCTCGGCTCCATCGTATACTGCGCGCGTCCCTGAGATTTGGAACGCATGTCGGTCGCGTATCCGAACATTTCGGAAAGCGGAACGAAGGCAATAACCTCTGTTACGCCGCCCGCACCGGGCTCCATTGACTGAATTGCACCGCGGCGAGAGTTGAAGTCGCCGATGATGTCTCCGAGGTAGTCGTCGGGAGTGATGGTGGTAACCTTCATGATAGGCTCGGTAAGAACGGGGTCTGCAAGTCTCATAGCTTCCTTGAATGCCATAGAACCGGCAATCTTGAACGCCATTTCGGAAGAGTCGACCTCGTGATAAGAACCGTCATAAAGTGTAACCTTTACGTCAACAACGTTGTAGCCTGCAAGGACACCGTTCTGCATAGCGCCCTGGATACCTTGGTTGACAGGCTCGATAAATTCCTTCGGAATTGCACCGCCCGTAACAGCGTTGATGAACTCATATCCCTTTCCGGGTTCGTTCGGCTCAATGATGATCTTAACATGACCGTACTGACCTGAACCTCCGGACTGACGCTTATACTTGCACTCATGGTCAACCTTCTTGCGAATGGTTTCCTTATATGCAACCTGAGGTTTACCGATATTTGCCTCGACTTTGAATTCACGAAGCAGACGGTCAACGATGATTTCAAGGTGAAGCTCACCCATTCCGGCGATAATTGTCTGACCGGTTTCCTCATCGGTGTAGGTTTTGAATGTCGGGTCCTCTTCTGCCAGCTTTGCAAGTGCAATGCCCATTTTTTCCTGTCCTGCACGGGTCTTAGGCTCGATTGCAACACGGATAACGGGTTCCGGGAATTCCATGGACTCCAGAATTACGGGGTGATCCTCATCGCAGAAAGTATCGCCTGTTGTGGTGTACTTTGTCGAAACGACTGCGGCGATATCTCCCGCATAGCAGGTGTCGATATCCTTTCTGTCGTTTGCATGCATCTGAAGGATACGTCCGAAACGTTCCTTTTTATCCTTGGAAGAGTTATAAACGTTTGTACCGGTCTCAACCTTTCCGGAATATACGCGGAAGAAGCAGAGCTTACCTACGAACGGGTCGGTCATAATCTTGAATGCAAGCGCTGAGAACGGCTCGTCGTCGGTGGAGTGTCTGTCCTCCTCCTCTTCGGTGCTTGGGTTGATACCGCGGATAGCGGGAATATCGGTAGGAGCGGGCATATAGTCAACGACTGCGTCAAGGAGTTTCTGTACACCCTTGTTCTTATAGGATGTTCCGCAGATAACGGGAACTATCTTATTGTCGATTGTTGCCGCGCGAAGTGCCTTTTTAAGCTCGTCCACGGAAATTTCCTGTCCGTCGCAATACTTTTCAAAAAGTTCTTCGTCTGTTTCGCAAATAGCTTCTACCATCTTGTCATGATATTCTTTTGCCTTGTCCATCATGTCAGCCGGGATAGGCTCAACGCGCATATCCTTGCCAAGGTCATCATAATAGACATCAGATTCCATCGTCATAAGGTCGATAATTCCGACGAAATCTGCCTCAGCTCCGATCGGGAGCTGAATCGGAACAGCGTTTGCGTGAAGTCTTTCATGCAGCATGGATACGGCACGGTAAAAATCTGCGCCGTTGATGTCCATTTTGTTTACATAGACCATACGCGGAACCTTGTATTTGTCAGCCTGACGCCAAACGGTCTCAGACTGAGGCTCAACGCCGCCCTTTGCACATAATACGGTTACTGCGCCGTCAAGAACGCGCAGCGATCTCTGAACCTCAACGGTAAAGTCAACGTGACCGGGGGTATCAATGATGTTGATACGGTAGGTGTTTGCCTTTGCCTTTGCGGGGTCATTGTGAAACTGAGAAGGTGCCCAGTAGCAAGTTGTTGCGGCAGACGTAATCGTAATACCGCGCTCCTGCTCCTGTGCCATCCAGTCCATCGTTGCGGAACCGTCGTGTACTTCACCAATCTTGTGAGTCTTACCTGTATAGAACAGGATACGCTCCGTGGTGGTCGTCTTACCGGCATCAATATGTGCCATGATACCGATATTACGAGTGTGCTCAAGCGAGTACTCTCTTGGCATTTGTAAGGTCTCCTTTCAAGAACTGGTGAATTAATATCTGTAGTGTGCAAAAGCCTTGTTTGCTTCTGCCATTCTGTGCGTTTCTTCCTTCTTCTTATATGCACCGCCTGCGCTGTTTGTAGCATCCATTATTTCTGCTGCAAGGCGCTCAGCCATTGTGCGTTCACCGCGTGTTCTGGAATATGCAACCAGCCAACGCAGTCCAAGAGTCTGGCGACGCTCGGCTCTAACCTCCATAGGAACCTGATAAGTGGAACCACCTACACGGCGAGCCTTAACTTCCAGCACAGGCATAATGTTTTCAAGCGCTGCCTGGAATACTTCAAGCGGGTTCTTGCCCGACTTTGCCTCGATGATTGCGAACGCATCGTATACGATAGTCTGAGCTACGCCCTTCTTACCGTCATACATAATATTATTTACGAGCTTTGTTACAAGCTTTGAGCCGTAAATAGGGTCCGGCAACACATCTCTCTTTGAAATTTTTCCTCTTCTCGGCACTGATCTTCCCTCCTTCATTAAAAATATGAATTCATAGGTACTCGAAAGCAATCTTTCGCTCGCGCACGTCAAAAGATGTTTGTATATAAACATTTTTTACAGCAACATCAGACGGGAGCTAAAGAATTCTGACAGAAAATACCTGCCTAAGATATCTTATTTCTTCTTAGGACGCTTTGCGCCGTACTTTGAACGGCTCTGATTACGGTTTGCAACGCCCTGAGCGTCTAGTGTACCGCGGATGATGTGGTAACGAACGCCGGGGAGGTCACGAACTCTTCCTCCGCGAATCAGTACAACAGAGTGTTCCTGAATGTTGTGCCCGATACCCGGAATATAGGTTGTTGCCTCAAGGCCGTTTGTCAGTCTTACTCTCGCTATCTTACGAAGCGCGGAGTTAGGCTTCTTCGGGCTTGTTGTAGATACCTTTGTGCACACGCCTCTTTTCTGGGGCGAGGAAAGGTTTGTCGCAGAGTTTGTCAGAGTGTTGAAGCCCTTCTGAAGCACAGGTGCTTTGGACTTATAGACTCTGTCTGTACGACCCTGTCTTACAAGCTGGTTAAATGTTGGCATTTTTCTCCTCCTTCTTCTGTAATCAATGTTTATATACCAAACGCGCTTCGTTTTTGATGCGCGTTACTGCCATAAAAAAGCACACGGGCATAGTTTTCCCATGATTATCAGTATTATATCATTTTCGGCGTACTTTTGTCAAGAGTGATTATTTTTGCACCGTATTTTCTACCTTTTGCACAATAAGCATAATAAATTTTACACTTTTTTAATATTTCTCACCAATTATTAAAGAGAAATTCCGAAAAGTTCAGCCGCGCTTTGTGCTGTCGCCGCGGCAAGCTCATCTGATGACATATCATGAAGCTCCGCAATCGTTTCAAGCGTATAATGAATGAGCCCCGAATGGTTGATTTCTCCCCTGTGCGGATGAGGGGCAAGATACGGGCAATCGGTCTCGATGAGCAGACGGGAGACAGGCACGGATGCCGCGACTTCCTTTACTCTTGACGCATTTTTAAAGGTCACTACTCCCGAAAAAGAGATGTACCACCCCA
>JBJFAQ010000106.1:0-5124 GCA_051887995.1 Eubacteriales bacterium | reverse complement strand
AGACGGCTCGCTTCGTGCCTTTGAGATAAATCTGCGGCAGGGAAGAAGCAATTTTTACATCACATCTGCCGGAATAAACATAGCGGAGCTTATCGTTGAGGATTATATCTATAATCACGAGCTTCCTTTCCGCGAATGTGAGACTGAGCACCTTTGGCACACAATACCTTTCGGCGTTGTGAAAAAATATGTTCATGACAAAGCGCTTCTCGGCAGAGCAAAGAGCCTGAAAAAGGCGGGAAAGTCAAAAACCTCGCTCTTTTACGGTGCTGACCTTATAGGAAATCCGAAACGCTTTTTGTGGGTGCTTATGCACCTTTTCCGTCAGTACGGAAAGTACAAAAAATACTGTAAGTAAGGAAGATAATCGTTTTGCAAAGCAAAAGACCGATAAAAACACTCGGAATACTCGGAGGCCTCGGGCCTATGGCGACCGTTTATTTTTACGAGATGCTGACCGCACATACAAAAGCGG
The DNA here is from genome assembly GCA_051887995.1 of Eubacteriales bacterium. Classification (GTDB taxonomy): domain Bacteria; phylum Bacillota; class Clostridia; order Oscillospirales; family CAG-272; genus SIG710. The sequence goes on along the minus strand of JBJFAQ010000106.1, from coordinate 4,649 downwards.
AATGTGACCAGGACCATCTTGACATCGTAATAAGCAGCCGCGCGTCAACCCCGGACAGAACTGAGTTTATTCTCGGGAAAACGGAGGAAAATCCGCTTCCTGTGATGCAGCAGGAGGCAGAGAAGCTTGTTCGTTACGGAGCAGAGCTGATTTCGATACCCTGCAACACCGCACACTATTTTTATGACGCGCTTGCTTCGTCCGTCAGTGTTCCGATTGTAAATATCATATATGAGACCGCCGCCTTTATTGCACGTTCAGGCGTAAAAAAGATAGGCGTGCTTGCAACCGAGGGAACGATATCGTCAGGCTCATATGAGCATATGTGCCGCCAGATGGGGCTTCGCTATGAAGTGCCGGACGAAGTGCATCAGAAAATGCTTTCGGACATAATTTACGGCTCAATAAAAAAAGGACAGCGCGTGGATATGGATAGATTCGGGGAGATATGCGAGGCTCTGCGAAAAAAGGGCTGTGAGAATCTTGTGCTTGGCTGTACCGAGCTGTCTCTTATAAAGCGGGATTTTGCTCTCGGGGACGAATATGTGGATTCGCTTGAAGTGCTCGCCATGAGGACGATTCGCATGTGCGGAAAAACCCCGGTTGGCTTTGGAGCTTCGCTTATGAACGACACGGAAGAATGAAAGGAGTGTGTTCTTGACACTCAGGGATTTACTTGAAAATGTTCCGGTGAAGGAAATTCCGCGTTCCGCGGCTCGGAAAGAGGTAAGCGCTGTCTGCTGTGACTCGCGCAAGGCTATGCCCGGATGCGTGTTTGTATGCATATGCGGCGCCGTTTCCGACGGGCATGAGTATGCGAGAGCCGCGTACGAGCACGGATGCCGTCTGTTTGTCGCCGAGCATGAGCTTGACCTGCCGGACGACGCGGAGGTCGTTCTTTCCGCAAACACGCGCACAGCGCTTGCGGAAATGTCGCAGACCTTTTTCGGCAGACCTTCGGAAACGCTGAAAGTAATCGGCATAACCGGGACAAAGGGCAAAACGACAACGGCTCATATGATATACCATATTCTTAATTCAAGCGGAATAAAGACAGGGTATATCGGCACGAACGGTGTGATGTTTGACGGGACTTTTTTTGAAACGGTCAACACAACTCCGGAAAGCTATGACCTTGCATACTACATGCGGAAAATGCTTGACGCGGACGTGCGCTATCTTGTGCTTGAGGTCTCTTCTCAGGCGATTTACCTTGACAGAATACACGGCATGCGATTTGAAACATGCATATTTACGAATCTTTCGCCCGACCATATAGGCGAGAGGGAGCACCCGACATTCGACCATTACCGTGCGTCAAAAGCGCGCCTTTTCTCGGAATATGCGCCGAAGATTGCGGTGTACAATGCCGACGACGAAAATTCAGAGTTTATGATGAAGGACTGCTCCGCGGCACGCATCAGCTTCTCTGTTTTGGGAAACGGAAGTATAAACGCGGAAAATATCGCCTGCATAAGAGACGGAAACAGGCTCGGTGTCCGCTTTGACATGAGAGCGGGGGGCGATGAGCCGATGCATGTCACGCTTCCTCTTCCGGGAAAGTTCAACGTCTCAAACGCGCTTGCCGCGGCGGCGGTCTGCATAAATCTCGGCGTGCCGCCGCAGACTGTGGCAAGTGCGCTTGAAACAACACACTTAAGGGGACGGTTTGAGGTGGTAGACGCGCTTCCGTATGCGACATTTGTCATTGACTATGCGCATAACGCGCTGAGTCTGCGCAGTGTGCTTGAGGCGCTCAGGGAATATAAGCCGCACCGTCTTGTCTGCGTGTTCGGCTCTGTCGGCGGAAGAACTCAGATGCGCCGCGCGGAGCTCGGAAAGGTTGCGTCGGAGCTTGCGGATTTCTGTATCCTGACTTCTGACAATCCGGACAACGAATCTCCCGATGCCATTATTGATGACATCGCCGCGGCGTTCTCTGACGGAGGATGCCCGTATATCCGCATTGCAAGCCGCAGGGAAGCGGTGCTTTATGCCGTAAAAAACGCGCAGAAGGACGACATTGTACTGTTTGCCGGCAAAGGACACGAGAATTACCAGCTTGTCTGCGGAAAGAGAGAATACTTCAGTGAACGTGAAACCATTATCGAGGGCGCGTTCGGCATGCTTCTTGGAAGATAAGAGCTGAAAAACGCCGAAAAGACCGGCGGGAAAGGCGGAAAAATGGGAATTTACCGTATAGCAGACCGTGTTTTTGAACTTCGCTGTCACTACGGATATACAGAGAGACTTTGCGCCGGCTATGCCGCCGCCTGTGAGTCTCCCGACTACATACTTGAGGCGAGCGAGAGCGAGATTATGGCGGAGGCTGTTGACGACGCGGCAAAATTCCCGCCTCCGTATCTTGAATCCCTTGCTTTATACCGAAAAATCGCGGAAAGTCTAATAAACGACGACTGCTTTCTTTTCCACGCCGCAGTGCTTGAATTTGACGGAAAGGCATATGCCTTTACCGCAAAGAGCGGCACAGGTAAAACAACGCATATTTCGCTTTGGGAGAAGGTATACGGCGACAGAGTTCGTATCATAAACGGCGACAAGCCGCTCATACGCCGAAAAACCGCGGACGGCAGTCCCTTGTTTATCGCTTACGGTACTCCGTGGTGCGGCAAGGAACACAAAAACACGAATACAAGCGCTCCGCTTGCCGGCATATGCCTTATAGAGCGCGCCGAAACAAATTCCGTAAGTCTTATTGAGCAGAATGCGGCGGAGGCGATTTTTCCTCAGATTTATACAAAAAAAGACCTGAAATATATGCAAAAAATGCTCGGTCTTCTCGATTCGCTTGTAAGCACCGTTCCTGTATACAGGCTTCGGTGCAATATGGAGGATGAGGCGGCAAAAATTGCCTGCCGTGCGCTCACGGGAAACGAAAATAACTGACGCGGAAAGGAAATTTTTATATGAAAATCAAGGAAGGATTTGCTCTGAGCAAAATTGGGGACGCATATTACGCTGTCCCGGTGATTCCGTCGGAAAAAATCGGAGACGGAATGATAAAGCTGAACGAGACGGCATATTTTCTATGGAAAAAGCTCGAGAGCGGGTGCTCCGAGGCTGAGCTTGCAGATGCGCTATGCTCGGAATACGAGGTTGAGCGTGAAGACGCTCTGCGGGATATAAAGAGCTTTGAGACGCTTCTCGGAAAGGCGGATATCCTTGAAGGAGACGCTTAAACTGGAAGACGTGCTCCCGCTGCTCTCTGAGACGCTAGAAAGAGGCGGAAGCTTTACTTTTATGCCGCACGGAACGAGTATGCTTCCGCTTCTGCGCGAGGGCATAGATTCCGTAAGGCTCGTTTCCCCGCAGACAAGACCGCCGAAAAAGGGCGATGTGATTTTATACCGCCGAAAAAACGGTGCTTTTGTGCTACACAGGATTCAGCGCGAAAGAAAAAATACTTTTGTGCTTTGCGGCGACAATCAGACAACGCTTGAGCGGGGCGTTGCACGAGACAGCGTAATCGGCGTTGCGGACGCCTTTTACCGCGGCGGGGACTTGGTTTCATGCGACGAAAAAAGCTATAAAAAATACGTAAAAAGAAGGATTTTTTCAAGGCCGCTCAGACATGCTTTAGCTTTTCTGAAAAGAAGGCTTGCTCAAATAAAAAAGGTATTCGGTATAAAAAAGGCGTAAACTTAGGAAGGGAGAATCGGAGATGGCGCGGTTTATCAGTTACAGGCAAAAAATGCGATATATTTCGGTCATATGCGTTTTGATGGTTATTGTACTCGCGCTCGTGCTGACATATCTTATCTCCCATTATAAAAATGAAGCCACAAAACGCTCCGAGAATCTCTTTAAGCTCGATGAAGAGCAGTACGCCGCGATGAAGGAAAAACTCGAAGAAGACGAGGCGGATTCCGTGCCGCAGGAACAGTCTGAAAAGTATGATTTTTATGAGAAGCTCGCGTCACATCTTCAGGTCAACGTGCTTTTCCTCGGAGATGAGATAATGTCGGGCGCGGGTGTCTCGGACGACTCGGACAACTGGGTGAATCTGCTTGTCGGCGCAATCGAAAACGAATGCGGTTCTGATGTAAAGGGCGGAGACTATTCAAGACCCGAAACCAATCCGTTTTACGGATATCATATTATGAATTCCTATTCCAGAGGGCTTAAATATGATTTGATGGTGGTCTGCTACGGAGGAAAAGAGCCACCGGAGGTTTTCTCGGTCTATTATGACGGGCTTCTGCGCAGCATCAAAAGGCAGAACCCTAAGTGCGAGATATACTGCATTATCGCGGCTGACCGCAACGGATACGGGGAAAACGCGGAAAATATGCGTTCACTCTGCGAGTTTTACGGCGGCGTATGCATAGACATGAACAAGTATTTTGAGGATAAGCGGATAAATTACGGAAGCGTGCTCTCAGGGGACAATATTCCGAATGTGGCCGGTTGCACAAAATATTTTGACGCAATATATTCTGTAATAAAGTCGGGTCTTAAAAACGAGAGAAGCGTTCCGACCAAAATCAAGGCCAACACGGAAACATCAAAGCTTTTCGACACGTATCGGTTTACGGCCGCGAAGGATATGAACAGAGTAAGCGACAAGGTTTACGAGTTTACCACCATCGGAACCATCGCGGGACTTGTATACTACAAAACATATTTCG
>JBJFAQ010000105.1:0-5155 GCA_051887995.1 Eubacteriales bacterium | reverse complement strand
GATCTTAGACGCGCGTTTGAAATAAACTCCGTGCAGGAAAACAGACTCGTTCCGCTTGACTGGATGGAGAATGTCTGCCCGCGTCTGTGGCTTTTTGACGGCGAGGAGAAGGATATAAACTGGTTTGACGCCGACGGACGCGAGGAATTCGGACCTATAAAGTATTAAAAAGCCGCTTTTGCGCAGTCTGCTCTAAAGGGGCGTCCTTTACGCTTTTTAACATACAAACACATCAGCCGCCGGGCAGACTATGCCCGGCGGCTGATGCATTAAAAAAATCATGCGGCGCGAAAGCGCCGCATGACATAATGAGCTTTTATTACAGCTCTGCGAAGTACTTGATGGTTCTTACCATCTGGCTTGTATAGGAGTTCTCGTTGTCGTACCAAGAAACTACCTGTACCTGATAGGTATCGTCGTCAATCTTTGTAACCATTGTCTGGGTTGCATCGAACAGAGAACCGTATGTGATGCCGACGATATCGGAGGAAACGAGCGGTTCCTCGGTGTAACCGAAGGAAGCGGAGGAAGCAGCCTTCATAGCGGCGTTGATGCCCTCGACTGTGATATCCTTGCCCTTAACGACTGCAACAAGAATTGTTGTGGAGCCGGTCGGAACGGGAACACGCTGAGCAGAGCCGATAAGCTTGCCGTTAAGCTCCGGAATAACAAGACCGATAGCCTTAGCTGCGCCTGTGGAGTTAGGAACGATGTTTACAGCGGCAGCACGTGCACGGCGGAGGTCACCCTTTCTGTGAGGACCGTCGAGAACCATCTGGTCGCCGGTGAAAGCATGAACTGTTGTCATGATACCGGAAACGATGGGAGCATACTTGTTGAGTGTGTCAGCCATAGGAGCGAGGCAGTTTGTTGTGCAGGAAGCTGCGGAAATGATCTGATCGTCCTTTGTAAGTGTTTTCTCGTTTACGCTGTAAACGATAGTCTTAAGATCCTTGCCTGCGGGAGCGGAAATAACGACCTTCTTTGCGCCTGCGTTGATGTGAGCCTGAGACTTTTCCTTCGAGCAGTAGAAGCCTGTGCACTCGAGAACGACGTCAACGTCGAGCTCGCCCCAAGGGCAGTTGTTTGCGTCCTTCTCGGCATAGATCTTGATAGTCTTGCCGTCTACCGTGATAGTACCTGCTTCGTCATCGGCAGAGACTTTGTCTGCGAGAGCGTATCTGCCCTGAGCAGAGTCATACTTCAGAAGATGAGCAAGCATTTTGGGGCTTGTAAGGTCGTTGATAGCGACAACTTCATAGCCCTCTGCACCGAACATCTGTCTGAAAGCCAGACGGCCGATGCGACCGAAACCATTGATAGCAACTTTAACTGACATGGTTGGATTCCTCCGTTTTATATAAAATTTTTTTTGACAAATCTGTAAAAGTCCATTCTTTTACCCCTATATTCTAACCCAAAAACTTCCAAGATACAAGGGGTTTGCGAAAATTTTATCATTTTTGTTACATTTGGCGAAAACAGCGGCGTGCTTCTTGCTGTTATCTGTCGTTTTTGCGTGTTTTATGCCGGCACGCATATGTTCCGAAAAGGAACTTGGGCAGTTTTAACATTCTCCCGATGCGTTTCGGCTCGCAAAGGAGGCGGTACAGCCATTCAAGACCTGTGCGGCAGAAGAAGGCGGGCGCACGCTTTACCGTTCCGGAATACACGTCAAGACTTCCTCCGAGCGCAAGGCAGACTTTAACGCCGTGCAGCGATTTTTTGTTTTCATATATCCATTTTTCCTGCGCGGGAACGCCGAGACAGACGAAAAGTATATCTGCACGGGAAGCGACGATTTTTTTGACCTCTGCGTCGCTTTCCTCTCCTGCTTTCTTAAAATATCCGTCTGCCGTTCCCGCAATGCAAAGCCCCGGATATTTTTCGGACATTTTTTTTGCCGCAAGCTCTGCAACTCCCGGTTTTCCACCGAGAAAATAGACCTTATATCCCTTTTCCGCCGCGATTTGTATAGTCCTCTCGCCAAGTTCCACGCCGGGAACACGTGCGCGCAGCGGCGTGCCGAGGATTTTTGACGCTTTAACGACGCCGATTCCGTCGGGAATCAGCATTGAGGCGGAGCGGAACAGCTCATAATATTTGTTATGCTCGATGCAGAGCTGGAGTATCTCGGCATTCGGCGTAAAGACCGAAAACGGCTCGCCGTCTGCCTTTTCAAGGCGAGATGCGACGATTTCAGCCGCCTCGTCAAGTGTTACATCGTCAAAATCCAGTCCTCTTACGTTTATTTTCCTGTTTTCCATATGAGCCTTTCCGCGTTATAGAAGCGAATACGCGTTTCGTGCGCCGCTTAGTGCAAGGCTTTTTCCGAAAAATACCGTCAGCGCCTTTGCCATATAAGCGGTGTCGCGTGCTCCCGCGGTCTCAAAAGCGGAATGCATGGCAAGCTGAGCAAGCCCGATATCTACGGTGTTTACCGAGACCTTGGTGTTTGCAATGTTTCCGAGCGTTGAGCCGCCGGGCATATCCGCGCGGTTTGCATAATACTGGAGCGGAACTCCCGCTTCCTCGCTTACGAGGCGGAAAACGGCGGATGATACGGCATCCGACGTGTAGCGCTGATTTGCGTTGTATTTGACAACGATTCCGCCGTTCATATATACGGAGTGGTTTTTGTCGGCATATTCGCCGTGGTTCGGGTGGACTGCGTGCGCGTTGTCGCAGGAGAGCAGGAAGGAGGCGGCGAGCTTTCTTTTCTGTTCTGCGCGGTCAAGTCCTTTTGAAATACAAATCTGTTCAAGCACATCGGCAAGGAAGGTGGATGCCGCGCCCTGTTTTGTGCTGCTGCCTACCTCCTCGTTGTCAAAAAGGCAGTAGACGGGCACGCTCTCGCCCTGCTTTGATGCAAGAAACGCTTCAAGCGAAGCAAAGGCGCACTGAAGGTCGTCAAGACGGGGCGCAGAGATGAAGTCTCCCCATTCGATTCCCTTGTCAGGCGCATAAAGGAACAGATCTGAAGACAGAATATCTTCTTTTTCCGCCTCAGCTTTTTCCGAGAGCGCGTCAAAAAACGCGCCGCCGCGCTCACCGCCTGCGAAAAGCGGCAGCATATCGACGGAAGCGTTGTATGACATTCCATCATTTGCCGCGCGGTTCATGTGTATTGCAACATTCGGAATGACAGCGACCGGAGCGCCGAAATCAACAAGACGCGTCTCAAATCCGCCAGGTGTCCGAATACACACGCGCCCGGCGACCGAAAGCGGACGATCAAGCCATGTGGAGCAGAGCATACCGCCGTATTTTTCGGTGGAAAGACGCAGATAGTTTTTGTCCGCAAGCTCTGCGTTTTCCTTTATTTTGAATGCCGGACTGTCGCAGTGCGAAGCTGACATCATAAAACCGGAAAAATTTTTTTCCGGAGCGCGGAAGGCGATGAGCGACGAACCGCCGCGAACGACATAGTAGCCTCTTCCTGGCTCGAGCTGCCACTCTCCGTCCTCATAGAGCGGCAAAAAGCCCTCACTTTCAAGACGCTTTGCCACATGTGCGACGGCATGATAGGCTGTGGGGCATAGGCTGATAAATTCAAACAGTTTACTGTTCATTTTTTACCTCGTTTCTTTGACTTTTTCGCACGCTGTTCTTCTCGGAAGCCGTCATGCGGATATTTTTTATGTTTTAGGTATATTTTCAAGTTACGCTAACATAGTATCATATTATTTTCATTTTTTCAAGAGGTAAGGAAAGTTAAAAAATTCGGGCGATAAAAAGTCTTTGTGAAAAACGCCTGAGAATCTGTGTGATTTTGCATTGTACCTGTTTTTCATGCCCTCGTCAGCTCTCAATGAAAATTTTCGCCCGCCTTTTGGGGAAGGCGGCGAGGTTCGGAGCGTGCAGCCCCGTCGCGCTCCGCAGAGCGCGAAATCCTCTTTCGGTGTTTTCTTTTTGCAGAGCTTTTTCTTTGTGCCTGCAAAGGCAAAGAAAAAGCGACCTTGAATTTGTTTGATTTTACAGCCCGTAAACTGAAAAAAGAGAGGCGGCGCCTCTCTTTTTATGTCGAATTTCAATTTTCAGCTTTTATTTTTGCCGTCAAGCTCCTGCTTTATCCTTGTAATCAGCATTTCAAGCGCTACGGGATTCTTTCCGCCCTCCGGAATGATTATGTCGGCATATTTTTTCGACGGCTCGACAAACTGCTCGTGCATGGGCTTGACTGTGGTCAGATATTGCGTGATTACAGACTCCAGACTGCGCTTTCGCTCGCTCACATCGCGCACGATTCGGCGGATTATCCGCACATCGGCGTCGGTATCGACAAAAATTTTTATGTTCATGAGCGACCGCAGCTCGGCGTCGGCAAAAATCATTATTCCCTCGACTATGATGACGGGGCGTGGCTCTATCAGTTCTGTTTTGTCTGAACGGTTATGTACGGTGTAATCATAAAGCGGAGCGAAAACGGATTTGCCGGAAGTAAGCTGCCTCAGATGCTCTGTCATAAGTTCGGTTTCAAAGGCGGAGGGGTGGTCGTAATTCTGATTTGCGCGTTCCTTCAGAGTCATCCCGTTTTGCGCGCGGTAATAGCTGTCGTGGCGCATAAGAGCCACGTTTTCTCCGAACACTTCGCAGAGCTTTTTTGCAAGTGTGGTTTTTCCGCTTCCGGTTCCTCCGGCAATGCCGATGACAAGTGCATTCATTTTCGGATAAACTCCTTCTTTTATTTTACCGCTTTCTTTTTCAGCTTACTGCTGAAAATAAGCGCGAGTGTAAAGAGCACGGCCATTATCAGCTTGTTGTATGCGCTCGGCATGCCGAGCTTCTGGGCAACGGTAAGGCACGCCTGATACAGAATTGCACCGAGAATGACCTTTGTTGTCGGTTTCATAAAGCCTGCCTTTCTGAAAAGGGATATCCCGATGATAAGAGACGCAAGACCTATGACAACCATGCCGATGCCCATGCTTTGGTTCACGTTTCCGCTTATTTGTGTGTAAAGCGCGCCCGAAACCGCCGCATATCCGTTGCCGATGGCAAGACCGAGAATTTTGCTTTTTCCGCAGTCAACGGCGAGAGTCGTCACAAAGCGGTCGTTGTTTCCGGCGGCGCGGAGAAGCAGTCCGCATTTGGTTTTGAAAAAGAAGTCGAGAAGCAGTTTGAATAATACGGCGATGAAGAAAAACAGAATAAG
>JBJFAQ010000104.1:0-5186 GCA_051887995.1 Eubacteriales bacterium | reverse complement strand
AAGCCTTACAATGTCATTTGAGCGGTTTATCAGCATGCTTTCAAGGCTTTCGGGCGTTATCTGGAGAATACCCGAGGGATTTTTCAGCAGTTTCTTTTTATGAGAGGCGGCAACGTCGCCGTGCCAGTGGGTGACGGCGACGCCGCTTTCGGAAAGTAGCTCCTCTATGCGTGCAAACTGGTCGTTTATCAGGCTTTTAAGCGGTGCGACGTACAGCACAGAAACGCTGTCAGACGGATTTTCGCATATATCGGCAAGAATAGGGAAGAACGCCGCTTCTGTTTTGCCGGACGCTGTTGCAGAGGTGAGCAGCAGATTGCTTTCGGTTTCAAATATGGTTTTCGCGGCGGCAAGCTGTACATCACGCAGGCTTTCCCAGCCGTGGCTGTATATAAAGTCTTGAATGAACGGCGGAAACCGTTCAAAAATTCTGTCGGCTTCTGTCATGCTTGATACTCCTTATTCCGCTGTCAGATGGATAATTCGGCTCTCTCCGTCGTGCATACTGCCGCCGACGTTAAGTCCGCCGTACATGAGCACGTCGCCTTTGAAGCGAGCTCCTGTTTTTTCGTCGCGGTAGACAAAATCCGGGTTAAGTCCCGACAGACGAAGCCTTATGACGGTGGGGAAGAACGCGCGAGAGACGGCAAAGGTAAAGAGCACCTCGCGCTTGTCCTCGGAAACGTATTCCCACGCGGCATAGCGGTCGTTTTCAAACGGGCTTACGATGCGGTAAAAGTCTCCGTAATGGATAATATCGTAATATTTGTGGTAGTCTTTCACCTGTTTTTGTATAAGTTCCTTTTCCTTGCATGTCAGCTTGCCCGGGTCGAGCTCATAGCCGAAAGCGCCCGCAAGCGCAATGTTGCCGCGTGTCTCAAAGGACGTCGTGCGCCCTGTCTGATGGTTCGGGCAGGCGGAAACATGAGCGCTTATGGCGGAGGCGGGGTATGCAAAGGACGTTCCGTACTGTATGCGAATCCTCTCGAGCGCGTCGGTGTCGTCGCTTGTCCAGATTTGCGGCGCATAATAAAGCATTCCGGCGTCGAAACGTCCGCCGCCGCCAGAGCATCCCTCAAGCAGGAGCTTCGGGTATCTTTTTAGCAGTTTTTCCATAAGCTCGTAAACTCCGAGCACATAGCGGTGAAAAAGCTCTTTCTGGCGTTCGGGAGGCAGAAGCGCGCTTCCGACCTCAGTGAGATTTCGGTTAAAATCCCATTTGACGTATTCGATATTTGCACTGTCAAGCACCTTTGTTATCGAATCGAACAGATATTCACGAACATCGGGGCGCGACATGTCAAGCACAAGCTGATTTCGTGATTCCGTGCGCTCTCGGTTTTCGACATGCAGGCACCAGTCGGGGTGCGCTTCATACAGCTTGCTTACGGGAGATATCATTTCAGGCTCAAACCAGATTCCGAACTTCATTCCGAGCTTGTTTATTTCGTCAGCGAGACTTCCGAGCCCTCCGGGTATCTTCTTTTCGTTTACAACCCAGTCGCCGAGCGATGAGCGGTCGCTGTTTCGCTCACCGAACCAGCCGTCGTCAAGTACAAACAGCTCGATTCCGAGACTTGCCGCTTCCTTTGCAATCGAAAGCAGTTTTTCACGATTGAAGTCAAAATAAGTGGCTTCCCAGTTGTTGATAAGCAATGGGCGCTTTTCGGTTTTATATATGCCTCGGCACAGACGGGTGCGGTAGAGCCGATGGTATGTGCGGCTCATCTTTCCGAGTCCCGCGTCGGAATAGACCATGACCACTTCCGGTGCATAGAATACCTCGCCAGGCTCCATGTGCCAGCCGAAATCGGTTGCCTCAAGCCCCATTATCAGTCTTGCGGAGCTATATGCGTCAACTTCAACCTCGGCGGAGAAGTTTCCGCTGTATACGAAATTGAAGCCGTATGCCTCTCCGTACTCCTCGGTGGCATTACGGTCGCATAGGGCAACAAACGGATTGTGATAATGACCGGAAGAGCCGCGCTTGCTTGAAATGCTTTGTATGCCGTGGTCAATGTGTCGGCGCGAGACGGTGCGCTCTCTTGCCCATGCGCCCCACAGTTCTATCATATCCATGTCCGAGCGGGGAAAGGATACGCATGTGCTGTATATTCTTTCGATTTCAAAAGGCTCTGTGCCGGTATTTTCTACCTTGACGGCGCGCGTCACCGCGTCAAAATCGCGGAAAGCGGCATAGTAAAGAGTAACGATGGCGCCTGTATGCACATCTTCACAGACAAGTTCAAGCGAATCGGCTTCCTCATCTGTCTCCGAATAGGTTGCGGGAAGCCCAGGGAGCTTGTATTTGCCCTTTAATATACGGTGAGACTTATATCTTATATCGGTTGACGCGTTCCCGCTGAAAGCGCGGATTTGAAGTGCCGACACGCGGAAGTCTCCCGTGCCGTTCACCGAATATTCCATCGGCATGATGTCGGTGGAAAAGCCGGGGGTGTCGTGAACGGAATACGCTCCCGGCGCAAAGCTCGCGTCATTTATTTTCGGAAGAAGAAAGTCAATGCCGGTGTCTGAAATCCTTTTACCGTAGTAAAGGTGAAGCAGGTATCCGCTCTCGCCTATTTTAATCGCATAGGTCGAGCCGGGTGTATCTATTTTGAAAATTTTTCGTTTTTCGTCAAAAGAAATCGGCATTTTTATTCTCCTTGAGTTTTTGTTGAACATTGTTTTGTCTTCTATGTATAATTGTAGGGTACGGAAATAAATGCTTATCAGTCCTTGCTAATCGCAATGTCAGATATTTCCTCGGATATTTCAAAATTTTTTTGCCACGCAAAAAGGTACGTCTTGAGATCTGCCGGTTAAAGCCTTCAGCTTTATATGAGCCAATGACAAGGCAGGCAATCTTCTGTCGATATAAAAAATCCCCGCTTAAATATAAACTTATACCATATTGTTTCGGGAAAATTTTCAGAGACGCATGTGTCAAGACTGTTTTTACCTTTGGAATGAATAAAAAGATTTGTTTGTTTCACAAAAAGAAGGGTTTCTATGAGTTTTGCCTTTGCAATAGTACCGCGCACTCCACATGTCCCGTGCGGGGAAACATATCGACCGGCGTTACTTTTCCTATATTGTATCCGTTCAATCGGAAAAGCGCGCAGTCGCGCGCGAGCGTATCGGGATTGCACGAAATATATACAATTTTCGGGATTTTCAGCTCTGCAAGATACGAGATGAGTTCCGAAGTGCTGCCTTTTCTCGGAGGGTCAAGAATAACGGCGTCGGGAATCCTCCCGCCGTCAAGAGCGCGGGCAAGCAGTGTGCGCGCAGATGAAGCGTCGCCGCAGAGAAATTCCGCGTTTTCGATTCCGTTAAGCTCTGCGTTTTCCTTTGCACAGCGGACGGCTTCCGGAACGATTTCAATTCCTGTAAGCTCCCCGACGCTGTCTGACATCGTAAGTCCGATAGTTCCGATACCGCAGTAGAGGTCGAGAAGCGCTTCATTGCCATGAAGACCCGCAAGCTCCTTTGCCGTGCGGTAAAGAAGCTCCGCACCGTCATGATTTACCTGGTAGAAAGAGCCTGGGGAGATGCGGAAACGCCTTCCGCAGAGAGTGTCTGTGATGTAAGACGTGCCAAACAGACAGCGGTATTCGTCGCCGAGCACTACGTTTGTCTTTTTTCGGTTAATATTCAGCATTATTCCCGTTATTTGCGGGAAAGAACGTGTCAAAAGCGCGCAAAGCTCGTCCGAGTTCGAAAGGCTCGTGCCGTTGATTACCACGCACACCATGATTTCGCCCGTTCCTTCGGCAAGCCGCAGGTAAAGATGACGAAGCAGACCGTGTTCGTTTTCCTCGCTGTAAACCGATATCTTTTTTTCGCTTGCAAAACGGCAAAAGACATTCAGAATTTCGGAAAACACCGTCGGTTGAAGCGAGCACATCTCAGATGTGATGATTTTATGAGAATGTGAGGCGTAAAAACCCGCTTCAACGCCGTTTTTTCCTTGTCTCAGCGGATACTGTGCCTTGTTTCGGTAGCCTGCGGTGCGTCCGGTGCTAAGAACCTCGCCGACATCTGTATCTGCAAGTCCCGCTTTTATAAAAGCATGCTTTACGTAGTTTCTTTTCAGCTCCAGCTCATGCTCGTACCGAATGTGCCTGTAAACGCACCCGCCGCAGGAAAAAGGCGCTGAGCAGAAGCCATCCTCGCGGTAAGGCGAGACTTCAAGCACCTTTTCGAGTTTTCCTACGCAGTAGCTTTTGTTTGCTTTGATAATTTTTGTGCTGACAAGCTCTCCGCTCACCGCTCCGGCGACAAATATCACCATTCCGTCGAGCTTTCCGACCCCGCACCCGAGGTTGTTTATTTCCGTTATGCGGAGAGTGACAACATCGCCTTTCTTTACTTCTGTCATTTAGTATAGCCTTATTTCGTTTGAATTTATTATTTTTGTTTCGATGTCAGGGGAGATGCTCTTAACCATATCCGAAAGTGCATAGCAGACGGGATTTTCCGTGAAGAAATGCCCGGCTTCAATCATGTTTATCCCGATTTCGGGGGCTTCGGTCATGACATTGTAGCTTATTCTGCCGCTTATATATGTGTCTGCACCCTCGGAAACGGCGGCATCTGCAAAGTCCTTGCCGTCTCCGCCGAGCACTGCGACACGGTGTACTTTTCTTCCGCAGAGAGCGGCAAGCACGGCAGGAGAGCCGAGACCTTCACGCAGCATTTTGCAGAAATCGTCGGGGTCCATAGGCTCGCAGAGCGTTCCTATACGACCGATTCTCTCGTTTTCGGGACCGAACGCGCGGACGTTTTCCAGCCGCAGTACCGAGGCAAGCACATCGTTCACCCCTCCGTCTGCTGCGTCGAGCCGCGTGTGAAATGACATTGCGCAGATATTGTGCTTTGTCAGTTTTATTACCTTGCGGGCAACGGAAGAGGACGGCTCAAGCGCTGACAGCTTGTGAAAAATGAGCGGGTGGTGTGAAATAATTGCGTCAAAGCCCTCTCTTACTGCATAATCGGTGACTTTTTCCGTTATATCGAGCGCAATAAGCGCCTTGTTTATTTTTTTGTCAGGCTCAGGACAGCACATAAGCCCGTCGTTGTCCCATTCGCAGGAGAGGGAGGCGGGTATTTTGCCGCAAAGCGCCGTATAAAGCTCGTATGCCGTCATAGCGTTTCTCCTTTTCTTTTTTCGATGTCTTTCT
>JBJFAQ010000103.1:0-23349 GCA_051887995.1 Eubacteriales bacterium | reverse complement strand
AGAAGGCTCAAAATGCTCCCATGCGGGGACAATCACCATATGCTTTCCGATGCGAATGGGCTTATAGTACGCTTTCCACGCATTCGCCCAGTCGTCTTCATTTACGCCTATAAGCTCTATTTTCGCGTCAATGCCGGACGACGCAAAGCGCTCGCGCAGGAACGCGATGGCGTCCGTCGGACTTTTCTCGCAGGGAATAAAGACCGAGACGGACGCAATCGTCTTATCCGCCTTCAGAAGACTCTCGTCGATGAGGTCGCCGTATACGCTTTTAAGGTCAATGTCGCTGTAATCCTCTATCATCAGGTTGTTGTCGAGCATACTCATAACGGCGCTCGTCTTGTCAAGGTCTCCGAGCTTCACCTTGACCCGGAGCTGCGTCCATTCCTTGTTTTCTTCCACTGTTTTGTCCTTTCTTTATTTGAATATCATTTGAATATCTTTTTGAAAAATCCGGTGCGCTTTGAATAGTTGCTCTCTCCGCAGCTGTCGGCAAAGTTTCTCATGTGCGCCTTCTGCTTTTCATTAAGTCCCCTCGGGATTTCAACATTGACTTTAAAGATAAGGTCGCCCTTTCGCTGAGAATTTACAACTGTGATGCCCTTTTGGCGCAGCGTAAACTGAGTTCCCGGTTGCGTGCCCTCCGGAATCTTGTATTTGACATTTCCCTCAAGCGTCGGAACGTCGATTTCCGCTCCGAGCGTAGCCTCCGCAATCGTTATCGGCACTTCACAGTAGAGATTATATCCGTCGCGCTCAAAAATGCTGTGCGGCTTCACTCCGACCGTCAGTATCAGGTCGCCCGCCGCGCCTCCGTTTCGTCCGTCGCAGCCCTGCCCGCGCAGTGCAACGCGCTCGCCGTCGTCAATTCCGGCTGGAATACTGACCTCGAGCTTCTTTGAAACCTTGATATATCCCGTTCCGCGGCAGTTCTGGCAGGGATTTTTGATGACTGTTCCCGTTCCGCGGCAGTTCTGGCAGGTCGTTGTTGTCTGGAACTGCATACCGCCCATGCGCTGGTTCACGCGCACCTGTCCCGAGCCGTGACACTGAGGACACGTCTCCGCGCCCGTTCCTTTTTCAGCGCCCGTGCCGCTGCAATCGGGGCACTTCTGGATTCTGTTATACGTTATCTCCTTTTTAAGACCGAAAGCCGCTTCTTCAAATGAAATGGT
Organism: Eubacteriales bacterium; assembly: GCA_051887995.1. GTDB lineage: Bacteria > Bacillota > Clostridia > Oscillospirales > CAG-272 > SIG710. The sequence continues at coordinate 22,174 of JBJFAQ010000103.1, read as the reverse complement.
AACACGCACGCCGATATCGTCGCCGCGGATAGGACCGTTTCTTCTGCGCTGTGATGAGCCGCCGAAGCCACCGCCGAACATGGAGCTGAATATGTCCGAAATATCACCGAAATCTCCGAAGCCTCCAAAGCCCCCGAAGCCTCCGTCATATCCTCCCGCACCCGGGTCAAACGCAGCGTGACCGTACTGGTCGTATTTCGCCTTTTTATCCGGGTCTGAAAGAACGGCGTACGCTTCGTTTACCTCTTTGAACTTTTCTTCTGCCGCCTTGTCGCCGGGGTTCATATCGGGGTGATATTTCTTCGCAAGAGTACGGTACGCCTTCTTTATTGTCGCATCATCCGCGCCTTTATCTATACCGAGGACCTCGTAATAATCGCGTTTATCTGCCATTTGTCTCTAAACCTCAAAATTTTAGTTAAAGGGAGTGGGACTGCTGCGTCGCGCGGCAGTCCCTTCCGAATTATTTATTGTCTGTCTTGTCTTCGTAGTCGGCGTTATAATAAGTGCCGTCCCCCGATGCGCCCGCGCCGGGATTTGCGCCGGCATTCGGGTCAAAGCCTGCGCCGCCTGCCGCACCGCCGGCCTGAGACTGCGCGTAGAGCTTTTCGGAAATTGCGTAGAACGCTTTTTCAAGCGCTTCGGTGTCCGCCTTTATTGCCTCGGTGTTGCCTCCGGAAACTGTCTGACGGAGCTTATCTATTGCACTGCGTACGGGCGCTTTTTCGTCCTCGCTTACCTTGTCTCCGAGCTCGCTGAGTGTCTTTTCGCTCTGGAAAATGAGAGATTCGGCCTTGTTCTTGGTATCAACTGCCTCTTTCTGCTTCTTGTCTTCCTCTGCGAACTTCTCTGCGTCCTTAACGGCTCTGTCGATATCCTCTTTGCTCATGTTGGTAGAGCTTGTGATGGTGATATGCTGTTCCTTGCCCGTGCCCTTGTCTTTTGCGGTTACGTTTACGATACCGTTTGCATCAATATCGAATGTAACCTCGATTTGAGGAACTCCGCGGGGAGCGGCGGGAATGCCGTCAAGGTTGAAGCGTCCGAGCGTAGTGTTGCCCGATGCCATTTCACGCTCGCCCTGAAGCACGTGAATTTCAACAGACGTCTGACCGTCGGCGGCTGTGGAGTATATCTGGCTCTTCTTTACCGGAATTGTTGTATTTCTGTCTATAATACGGTTGAATACGCCTCCGAGTGTCTCGATGCCGAGAGAAAGAGGAGTTACATCAAGCAGAAGCAGATCCTTGACCTCGCCGCCGAGAACGCCCGCCTGGATAGCCGCGCCGATAGCAACGCACTCGTCGGGGTTGATTCCCTTGAAGGGGTCTTTGCCGATAAACTTCTTTACCGCGTCCTGAACTGCGGGGATTCTGGTCGAACCGCCGACAAGCAGTACCTTGTCAATTTGAGATGCGCTTACGCCGGCGTCTGCCATTGCCTTCTTTGTAGGAACCATTGTTCTCTCGACAAGGTCGGAGGTGATGCGGTCAAACTCAGCTCTTGTGAGCGTTGCCTCAAAGTGGAGCGGTCCGTTCTGAGTTGCAGTGATAAAGGGCAGATTGATATTTGTGCTCGTCATGCCGGAAAGCTCGATTTTTGCCTTTTCGGCGGCGTCCTTAAGACGCTGAAGCACCATTTTGTCCTTGCGAAGGTCTATGCCGTTCTCTGCCTGGAATTTGTCTGCCATCCAGTCGATGATTTTCTGGTCGAAGTCATCGCCGCCGAGATGTGTATCGCCGTTTGTGGCAAGCACCTCAAACACGCCGTCTGAAATTTCAAGTATCGAGACATCGAATGTACCGCCGCCGAGGTCGAACACGAGTATTCTCTGGTCGTTTTCTTTGTCCATGCCGTAAGCAAGGGCTGCCGCCGTCGGCTCGTTTATGATACGGAGCACCTCAAGACCGGCAATCTTGCCCGCGTCCTTTGTCGCCTGACGCTGAGCGTCGGAGAAGTACGCAGGAACGGTAATTACCGCCTGGGTTACGGGAGAGCCGAGATAAGCCTCGGCGTCGGATTTCAGCTTTTGCAGAATCATTGCCGAAATTTCCTGAGGGGTGTAGCTCTTATCGTCGATTGTGACCTTATTTGCCGTACCCATTTGACGCTTGATACTGATAACGGTTCTGTCGGGGTTGGTAATTGCCTGGCGCTTTGCCACCTGACCTACCATTCTCTCGCCGGTCTTTGCAAATGCGACGATAGAGGGGGTTGTTCTCGCACCCTCGGGGTTCGGAATAACTATAGGCTCGCTGCCTTCGTATACGGCAACGCAGGAGTTAGTCGTACCTAAATCTATACCAATGATTTTTCCCATGATAATAATCCTCCTAAAAATATGATTATATAAATTTTATGGAATACTGTTTTAAAACGTGAATCAGTTTGCCACTTTTACCATGGCGTAGCGGAGCACTTTGTCGCCGCACATATAGCCTTTTTGCAGCACTTCAACGATTTCTCCCTCTCCGAGAGAATCATCTTCAACATGAAGCACCGCGTTGTGAAGATTTGGGTCGAAGGTCTTTCCGACGCTCTCAATTTCTTTTATATTCAGCTTTGCAAGAACGTCCGAGAAGCTTTTCAGCGTAAGCTCAAGCCCCTTTATAACGCTTTCTCCGTCCTTATATGCCGCCGCGCGCTCCAAATTGTCAATAACCGGCAGTATCTGCGTCAAAACATCGGCATATGCGTCCGAATACGTGCTTTCCTTTTCCTTTGCCGTGCGCCGACGGAAGTTGTCATATTCCGCAAGCATCGTGAGATATTTGTCTTTCGAGTCCTTAAGCTCGCCTTCAAGCGCCTCAAGCTGTTTCTTTGCTTCTTTAAGCTCACATTCGAGCTTCTTTGCGCTTTTTTCTTTCTTTTCGCTTTTCGCTTCGGACTTTTCGGCGGTCTTTTTTTCTTCTCCGCCGTCCGGAGTCTTTTCGACTTCCTCCATCATCTCCGAAACCTTTTCGTCTGTCATTTTATTTTTCTTCTCGTTTTCCATCTCCGTGGTCGTTCCTTCCTTCGCCTAATAGCTTTTCGCCGCCGCTCCCCGCCGCGTCAATCTGGTCAATTTCAAGCATGCTTGCGATATTTCCCGAAAGGGATGAAATCGTCGCAAGCACCTTGGCGTAGTCCATTCTCGTAGGACCTATTACTCCTATGGCTCCAATTGCCTTCCCGTCTTTGCGTATCGTTTTGAAGACAAGCGAGGAATTGTTCATGAGCTTGACAGGGCTTTCCGAGCCGATATAAACGCTTATGTCGTCTTTTGTGCTGTCCGAGACGATATTGAGTATGTCCTCCTTGTTTTCAAGCACGCCGAGCAACTGCTTGAACTGGGTTATGTCGGAAAATTCCGGGTACTGAAGCAGATGGTCTATACCGGAATACCGCAGCTCGCCGCCTCCCATCTCGTTCATGACCTCATATATGCTCTTGACAATGGAAGAGGCAAGAAGCGAAAAATCTCCGAGCATCCCCTCAAACTTCATGACGATAGGGAGCGTCACCCTGTCGGCGGGTATACCGGCAAAGCAAGCGTTAAGGGAATCAACAATGCGCTCGATGTCCTCGGCTGAGAGCGGCATCTCGCTTCGTATCTTCTTTGACTTTATGTTTCCGAGCGAGGTCAGCATGACGAGGATCATGTGCCTCTCGTCAAGCGGCATTGCCTCAAAGCGGCTTATATGCGCCGACGTCGGACGCGGCTTTATCGCAATTCCCGTGTAATTTGTCAGTGCCGATGCCACTTTGGAAGCCGATTCCAAAATCTTGTCAACTTCGTTCATCTTGACCTTGAGCAGTTCGTTTATCTTTTCAACCTCTCCCGTCGTCATCGCATAGTCGTTTGCAAGCGAATCGACGTAGAAACGGTATCCGAGGTCGGACGGAATACGTCCCGACGACGTATGCGGCTGTTCAAGATACCCCATTGCCTCAAGCTCTGCCATTTCATTGCGGATAGTGGCTGAGGAGCAGGAGAAATTAAGCGCTTCCGTCAGGTACTTTGAACCGACCGGTTCTCCGCCTGCGATATGCGCTTCAATGATCGCCTTCAGAATTTGTTTTTTGCGATCGCTGAGTTCATTTCCGCACATTTCTGCACCTCCGTAGTATCGTTTTAGCACTCTATGCGTCTAAGTGCTAACCGATACTAAAAATTTACCACGTAAATAAGATTTTGTCAATCCCTTTTTGATTATAATTTGTTAACGAACTGTAAATATCGCTGGAAACCGCTATAATAAACAAAAAAGGGGAGAAAAAAGGCTCTTTTCTCTTTCATTTTTTGTATTTAAAACCGTTTTCATTCCAAAAGAAGCAAATATGTCCCGAAAAAATTTTTTAGCACTCGTGAAAGCGAACCGCAAATTTTCCGATATGTAAAATTAAAGGCACACAAGCCGCAAGCGGCTTATGTGCCAAAGTTTAAAAGACAAATTCTTCTGGAAAAACGACACGGTGAAAATTTGTGCAGGTTTAAGAGCCGCTTTTTCTTTGACGGCACAGGCGCAAAGAAAAAGCTTAGCAAAAAGAAAGCGCCGTGAGGGGATTTCGCCCACTGCGGCGGGCGACCGGGGCTACTCGCCCCCGCCCCTCGCCGCCTTTTATAAAAGGCGGGCGAAAATTTTCATTATAATTTTACAATTGATGATGTCTTTATCAGCAGACTGAACTTTTTAAAGGATATTTCCAGACAACCGGATATATCCTATTTTTTATCTTACTACTCTTCCCGAGCCGTCGCCGCCTGCAAGCTGCATAACCTCGGCAACAGATACTTGGTTCATGTCGCCCTCTATCGTATGCTTGAGGCAGCTTGCCGCAACTGCAAATTCAATGGCAGCCTGAGGCTCCATGTCGGACAGTGTAGCGTAGATAAGACCCGCGCCGAAGCTATCGCCGCCGCCTACGCGGTCAACGATGTGAATACGGTATGTACGGCTGAGATAATACTCGTCTGTTTTCTTATCATAGAGCATTGCTCTCCAGTCGTTATCGTTTGCGGAAATGGAGGAACGAAGCGTAATCGCAACTCTCGAAAAACCGAAGCGGTCGGAAAGCTGCTTTGCAACGCTCTTATAGCCCTCGCTGTTAATTTTACCGCCGGTAATATCGGTGTCGGCGGCTTTGATGCCGAATACGTCGCTCGCGTCCTCTTCGTTTGCGATGCAAACGTCAACATAAGGCATAAGCTCGCCCATGACCTGTCCCGCCTTTTCTCTTGTCCAGAGCTTCTTGCGGTAGTTGAGATCGCAGCTTACCGTAATTCCGCGCTCTTTTGCCTTTTTGCAGGCTATCTTGCAGATTTCGGCAACATTATCTCCGAGAGCGGGGGTAATACCTGTAAAGTGGAACCAGTCGCAGCCCTCAAAAATGGCGTCCCAGTCGAAGTCAGCCGCAGTCGCAGTCGCAATAGCCGAGCCGGCTCTGTCGTATATTACCTTTGACGGACGCTGGCTCGCGCCCTTTTCAAGGAAATAGATTCCAACTCTGTCGCCGCCGCGCGCAATGAAGCGCGTGTCAACGCCGAACTGACGGAGCGCATTTACGCCCGCCTGACCGATATCGTGTGCAGGGAGCTTTGTGACAAAAGCCGCGTCCATGCCGAAATTTGCAAGAGAAACCGCGACGTTTGCCTCGCCTCCGCCGTATGTAGCGCCGTATGTGCCCGCCTGGCAGAAGCGGTAATAGCCCTCGGGAGCAAGGCGGAGCATGATCTCGCCGAATGTAACGATTCTTTTCATATTACATAACCTTTCCTTAGTATAATTTTTTTCAGAGCTTTGCCGCCGGAAAACGGGCTCCCGTCGACATACGGCTCTCTAAAGCCAAGAAATACGCCTTTTTATGCCTTAATAAGATGGTATGCGAAGCCGCCGATTTCATCCTTCAGGTAAATGAACTTCATGCTTCCGTCGGGAGCATATGTAGCCGTATCGTAGTCAAACTCAAATCCGCGGCGGGAAAGGTGATATACCGCGCGGTCAACGCTTGACGTCTTTATCGCAATGTGACCGAATTTGCCCATGCCCTTGCCCTTCATAACTTCAACCTGCTTGCCGGCAAAAACGGACTTTGTTCTCTCGTCGGGCATAAATCCGAACGCCTTTTCAAGCGTCTTTGCGGTCTTTTCCGCGTCAGCCTCATCTTCGGCGTTTACACCGACATGAACAAGCTCAAAGTCAAGCATTACCTTGACAGCCTCCTCGGCGTTGCGGCGTATTCCGTCGAAGTCGCCTGCCGAAATCTGAGCCGCGGGAGCAACCCAGCCGCCGCCGCAACAGAATATTTTACTGAATGAGAGATATTCTTTAAGGTTATCATTGCCGATTCCGCCCGTAGGCATGAATCTGACGCCCGGATAAGGACCCGACATTGCCTTCAGCATCGCAACGCCGCCCGAATTTTCCGCCGGGAAAAACTTGACTGTGTCAAGTCCAAGCGCCATCGCCTGCTCGATGCCCGAGGGGTTGTTGATTCCGGGGACAATGGTGTATCCCTTGTCAATACAATGCTTTACGACCTCGGGATTGAGACCGGGGCTGACGATGAATTTCGCGCCTGCGGCAACGGCAACATCTGCCTGCTCGGGTGTAAGCACGGTTCCCGCGCCTACTATCATTTCCGGGTACGCGTCAGCAATAGCTTTCAGCGCGTCCTTTGCGGCGGCGGTGCGGAAAGTTACCTCCGCGCACGGAAGTCCGCCGTCAATGAGAGCTTTGGCGAGAGGCAGTGCGTCCTTTGCGTCATTTATAACGATTACGGGAACAATGCCTATAAGAGAAAGTTCTCTTGCAATTTGGTTCATAACTAAATCCTTCTTTCTGCTCTTAGGATCGCTTCGATCCCTTGTATTTTCCGAATGTTATTATAGTATTATTTTACGCCTTTGTCAATAAACCGAAAGGCAAAACATAAAATTGTGGCAAATTAGCATAATATTGTACTTTTTTTGCAATATTAAAGCCTCAAAGCATGCATATAGCAACTTTTGTCCTGAAATAACCTATTATTGTCTTGCAAAAGTGCATATTTTGTCTTACAATACAACTGAAATTACAATTTTTACCGGCAGACATATGCCGGGAACAACCCCGGAGGGCAAAAATGAAAAAAAATATAGCAGTTGTTGGATACGGCGGACAGGGCAGCTGGCACGCCTCTCATGCGCTCAAAAGCGACGTAATAGCGCTGAGCGGAGTATATGACATAAAACCGGAAAGAGCGGAGGCGGCACGAAAGGCCGGTATTCACGCCTACGCTTCATTTGAGGAGCTCATCTCCGATCCGAATGTGGATATAGTTGTCTGTGCAACGCCAAACGACTCTCACAGAGACATCGTTGTCCGTGCGCTTGAGGCAGGAAAGAACGTTGTCTGCGAGAAACCTGTCGCGCTTTCGCTCGAGGACTTTGACGCCATGTGCGACGCATCAAGAAAAAGCGGAAAACTTTTCACCGTTCACCAGAACAGACGCTGGGACGTAGACTATCTTGCGATAAAATCCATCATTGAAAGCGGCGAAATCGGAGAGGTCATAAATATCGAATCGCGCGTGCACGGCTCGAGAGGAATCCCCTCCGACTGGCGCTGCCACAAGCCTTACGGCGGCGGAATGCTCCTTGACTGGGGCGTTCATCTTATCGACCAGATGATGCTCCTTATTCCCGAAAAAGTCAAAAAGATATATTGCGAGTTCACAAATATCACCACAGACGAGGTTGACGACGGACTGCATCTTATGATGACTTTTGAATCGGGCAAGCGGGCGACGGTCGAGGTCGGAACATACAACTTCATTTATATGCCCCGCTTCTACATGCAGTGCCGCAGCGGAAGCGCGATGATAGAGGACTGGCAGAAAAAATGCAAGGTTGCAAAAATGAAAGCGTGGAACGAGAAGGAAGTGCTTCCCGTGCAGACCGCCGCAGGCATTACAAAAACAATGGCGCCGCGCGATGAAATAACGCTTGACACATACGAAATCGAGCGTCCGGTATCCGACGTTCACGATTTTTACCGCAACGTGGTAAAGGCAATAGACGGCAAGGAAGAATCCCTCATCAAGCTAAGCGAAGTAAGACGCGTGCTTGAGGTCATGGAGGCATGCTTCAAATCCGTGGAAAGCGGAAACGCAATCCACTTTGAAAAAGGAATTTAAAACTCAAAAACGGAGTCTCATCGAGGCTCCGTTCATACTTTAAACAAAATCAAGTCATTTCGTCAGTTTGTTAAAAGTTTTCGCCCGCCTTTTTTAAAAGGCGGCGCGGTCGGGGGCGCGGAGCCCTCGTCGCCGCCCGCAGGCGGCGAAATACCCATGCGGCGCTTTCTTTTTGCTTAGCTTTTTCTTTGCGCCTGCAATGTCAAAGAAAAAGCGGCAAAAATTTACACATGTTGAACGTCGGCATGCCTTTTGTCGGCAACATGAACGGAGCTTCAACGAAGCTCCGTTTTCTGTTTCAAAACTCATTTATATTATAGAATATTCCTCAGGCATCAGGCGGCGGTATACCGCGGGCGTCATGCCGACCTCGCGCCTGAAAGCCGCGATAAAATGGCTCTCGTGGCAAAATCCCAAAGCGTCCGCTATTTCGGAAAGTTTCATATTTGTTTCCGTAAGCAGGCGTTTCGCCTCCCTTATGCGGAGAAGAAAAAAATATTTCATGGGCGATACCCCAACGGATGCCCTGAAAAAGCTCGCAAAATGCGGCGCACTGTATCCCGCTTCTCGCGCAAGCACATTAACGTCAAGGTCTTCTCCCAAATGCTCTTTCATATATAAGGCGGCGCGCAGAACCTCTTCTCTGTGCCGCATAAAACCCGCTTCAAAACGCTCGGAAGTCTCCGCCAGCCTGAAAAAAAGCTCCGTAAGATTTGCACCCATGCGCATTTTTGACATGTTATCCCCGCGCAGATACAGCTCGGTTATTTTTTTTATCATTTCCTCGGATTCGCCGGACGGCGGCGAGACGGCAGGCACGCGGGAAAGAAGCTCCGAAAGCTCCGTTTCCTCTTCCGAAACGGTAAAATAAACAAAAAATGCACCGTACGGCAGACGGGAAAATCTGACTCTGCCGGGTGAAGCAAAAAGAATGCTGCCGCGAGTAAGACTGTACCCTACGCCGTCAAAAAAGCTCTCGCCGCAAGGTCTTTCAAAGCACTCAAGTTCGTAATGCGTCACAAGGCGGGGACTGCTCTTTCCCGCTTCTTCCCCGCTTGACCAGAAACCCGCCTTTTCCACCGTAATTCCGAAGAAACTCATTCCGCCTCCGTTATAATCGTTTTTTGATATAAAATCATCGGTTTTTGTCTTGTTATATCATAAATTCCATTGTAAAATAATAACATAAGAAAAATTTTCTGTCAAGAGGAGGACAAGACAAATGCCATTCAGAGAAACAGAACTGAAAGACGTGGGCATGATAAAAGCCTACCCTGTTGAGGGACATGCCGAGAGCTATCTGCCGAAAGATAAAAAGTGGAAGCTCGTATGGAACGACGAATTTGACGGCGACACGCTCGACGAGAGCAAGTGGATGTACCGTCTCAACTTCTGGGGCAAAAAACACCCGTCCTATACAGACAAAGGTGTTCATCTCGACGGAAAAAGCCATATGTACATGGACATGGTGATAGAGGACGGCAAGTACAAGTCTGCCGAGCTCCAGACCGGCTCTCTCACTTACGACGAGCCGAGGGACACAAACGGCATCTGGCCGTTCGGCGCTTACCGCGAGCCGAAATTCATGCACAGATACGGCTACTATGAAATCTGCTGCAAGCTGCCGAAGGGCGCAGGCTGGCATGCGGCGTTCTGGCTTCAGTCGCCGTCGGTCGGAGCGCATCCGAATCCGGAGTATGCGGGCGTTGAGTGCGACATTATGGAAAGCTACCGTCAGCACACAATGAACAGAATAATATGCGGAAACGGCTGGGGCGGCTACGGCAAGGACAGCCGTTGGTTCGGACATTTCAGCTTCCCTTATGAGGAAACGGAGGACGGCTGGCACAGATACGCCGTTGACTGGTCGGAGAACGGATATATTTTCTATGCAGACGGCAAGGAGGTCGGAAGGCAGATAGCGCCCGAGTGCGCGGTGTCAAAGGTCGAACAATTTATTCTTGTCACCACCGAAACTCACGGTTATCTGCGCGTTTTCTCGGACGGAGCGGGAACTATTACCAAAGGTCAGGCGCACCCCGCGCTTGAAAGCACATATCCCGATACGTTTATTGTCGATTACGTTCGCGTTTTCGACGAAGATATATAAAATCTGCATGCGGAATTACAAATTCCGCATGCTTTTTATCTAAAATGTATTGTAAATTGATAAGAAACGTGATACAATAAATCGATACGGAATTTGCATCGGAAAAATACGGGAAAACTCATTTAAAATTGCGTTTTTATCGGTATTTTGCCGTAAGATGCGGTTTCGTTTGCGGAAAGTGACGCATATGCACCGAAAAGCCGTCTTTCCGCGCCAAGACTTTAAAAGCTTAAGCATTTAAAAGACAGTCAAACAAAAAATTTTTATATATTTTAAGGAGGATTTTATCATGGAACAGAAATTTTACATTTGCGAGCATTGCGGGAATATTATCGCAATGGTAAAAAGCACCGGAGTACCGGTAATGTGCTGCGGTCAGAAAATGAAGGAGCTTATTCCCGGCACAACGGAAGCTGCGGCTGAAAAGCATATTCCGGTATATGAGATAAAAGACGGAAAAGTATACGTAAATGTAGGTTCCGTACCCCATCCGATGACGGAAGAGCACTATATTGAGTGGGTGTCTCTCCAGACGAACCGCGGAAATCAGAGAAAGCTCCTTAAGCCCGGCAGTGAGCCGAAGGTCTGCTTCTCCATCTGCGACGGCGAGGAAGTTGAGGCCGTCTACGCCTACTGCAATCTGCACTCGCTCTGGAAGGGCTGAGCAAAGCGGAAAATCAAAATCGAAAGGAAAATACGAATATGAAATATGTATGTGAACTGTGCGGATATATATATGACGAGGAAATCGGCGATCCCGAAAACGGAATCGCTCCCGGAACGAGCTTTGACGAGCTCCCCGAAGACTATGTTTGCCCTCTCTGCGGTGCCGGAAAAGAAGAATTCAGGAAAGAAGAGTGACATAAGGCATCCGAAATATTCCCAAAAGGAGAAAAGGAAATGAAAATAACGAACGACATAAAATATATCGGAGTAAACGACCACTCGATAGATTTGTTTGAGGGGCAGTATAATGTCCCAAACGGAATGGCGTACAACTCATACGTCATTCTTGACGAAAAAACTGCCGTTATGGACACTGTCGACGCATCGTTTACCCACGAATGGCTCGACAATCTCGAAAAGACGCTCGGCGGAAGAAAGCCCGACTATCTTATCGTTCAGCACATGGAGCCGGACCACTCCGCGAACATCGCAAATTTCATGAAAATATACACAGATGCCAAAATCGTCGCAACCCAGAAGGCATTTGTCATGATGAAGAACTTCTTCGGAACGGATTTTGACGACAGAAAGATTGTTGTCGGCGAGGGAGACACACTCAGCCTCGGCAAGCACACTCTGACCTTTGTTACCGCCCCGATGGTTCACTGGCCGGAGGTAATGGTGACCTATGACAGCACGGACAAGGTGCTTTTCTCCGCCGACGGATTTGGAAAATTCGGAGCGCTCGACGCTGACGAGGACTGGGCGTGCGAGGCGCGCAGATACTATTTCGGCATTGTCGGCAAGTACGGCGCTCAGGTTCAGGCTCTGCTCAAAAAGGCGGCGGGACTTGACATATCCGTCATATGCCCGCTTCACGGACCTGTTCTTTCGGAAAATCTCGGATATTATCTGAATCTTTATAACATCTGGTCAAGCTACACCGTTGAGAGCGAGGGTATCATGATAGCGTACACCTCCGTATACGGTCACACAAGGAAAGCGGTGCGTCTGCTTGAGCAGAAGCTGCTTGCAAACGGCTGCCCGAAGGTAGTTCTGTGCGACCTTGCGAGGGAGGACATGGCAGAGGCAGTCGAGGACGCATTCCGCTACGGCAAGCTCGTCCTTGCAACCACGACATACAACAGCGAAATTTTCCCGTTCATGAAACAGTTCATCGACCACCTCACCGAGCGCGCATATCAGGGACGCACGGTGGCGTTCATTGAAAACGGCTCATGGGCGCCGCTCGCGGCAAAGATAATGAAGGGAATGTTTGAAAAGAGCAAAAACATTACCTTTGCAGAGCAGGTTGTGACAATAAAATCGGCGCTTTCGGAAGAAAGCTTAAAGCAGCTTGACGCGCTTGCCGCCGAGCTTTCAAAGGACTATATTGCCCAGCACAGCGAAACGGCAAACAAGAACGACCTGACCGCGCTCTTCAAAATCGGCTACGGTCTTTACGTTGTCACATCGAACGACGGCACAAAAGACAACGGTCTTATCGTCAATACCGTCACTCAGGTGACAAGCACCCCGAACCGCATTGCAGTTACGATAAACAAGGCGAACTATTCTCACCATATCATAAAGAAAACAGGTATTATGAATGTCTGCTGTCTGACTGTTGACGCTCCCTTCTCCGTTTTTGAATCATTTGGTTTCAGAAGCGGACGAGAAGTGGACAAATTTGCCGGCTGCACTCCATTGCGCTCGGACAACGGTCTTGTGTTCCTTCCGAGATACATCAATTCCTTTATGTCTCTTAAAGTAGAACAGTATGTTGACCTTGACACTCACGGCATGTTCATATGCAGTGTCACCGAAGCAAGAGTGATTTCCAACGCCGAAACCATGACATACACATATTATCAGAACAACGTAAAGCCGAAGCCCGCAACCGAGGGTAAAAAAGGCTTTGTCTGCAAAATCTGCGGCTATGTCTATGAGGGTGATGAGCTTCCCGAGGACTTTGTCTGCCCGCTCTGCAAGCACGGAGCTTCGGACTTTGAGCCGATAGGATAACGCTGTATGAACATGGACGCCTATGATCTGAAATTCAATTTCGGGTGCGCCTCCTGCGGATACAAGCAGATTTCCGAGGACGCTCCGCTCGGAATGATTCCCGTTTCCCGTATTATCGAGAAGCTGGACGGATTTTTTGACAAAAACGACATGGAAAGCGCAGGCAGACTGCTCTCGCAATGGCACGAGGAGGCAAGCGCGCTCCGCGACAAATCGGGCGAGCTGTCGGTCGTAAACGAAATGCTCGGATACTACCGTAAAATGGGCGAGCGCGAAAAGGGGCTTTGGTCGGTCGAAAGAAGTCTTAAGCTGCTCCGTGAGCTTGACATGGCCGAATGCGTCTCCGGCGCAACTGTAATGCTCAACGCCGCGACAACGCTTAAGGCTTTCGGAAAGTCGGAGGAAGCAATGCCGCTTTATGACACGGTGTTCGGCATCTACTCGGCGCAGCTTACGCACTCAGACGCACGACTCGGAGGCTTTTACAACAACAAGGCGCTGGCTCTCGCAGACCTTTCCCGTTTTGAGGAAGCCGAGGAATGTTATAAAAAGGCGCTTGCCGTCATGGAACAGGTTGACGGGGGAAAGCCCGACTGCGCGGTTACATATGTGAACATGGCTCACCTTTACGAAAAATGGCTCGGCGCGGATTCGGACAAGATTTCAGAATGTCTTGACAGCGCTTATGCCATTCTTGACGGAAGCGATATCGCAAAAGATTCCTATTACGCGTTTGTATGCAGTAAATGCGCCCCGTCGTTTGACTATTTCGGCTACTTTGCCGCCGCGTCGGAGCTAAGTGAAAGGTCAAGGAAAATATATGAAAGGGCTTGAGCTTTCGCGCAGTTTCTATCTTGCCTGCGGAAAAGAAATGATAGAAACTCAGTTTTCGGAATACGCAGACCGCATTGCGGTAGGTCTTGTCGGCGAAGGCTCGGAATGTCTCGGTTTTGACGATGAGATTTCGACAGACCACGACTTCGAGCCGGGCTTCTGCCTTTTCATTACGCGCGAGGACGAGAGAAAATTCGGTTTTCCGCTCGAACGCGCCTATGCAAAGCTCCCAAAGGAATTTAACGGCTTCAAGCGCCAGCCTCTCTCCCCTGTCGGCGGAAACAGACACGGAGTTATTGTCATCGAGGACTTTTACACCAAATTTCTCGGCGCTCCGTCAGCTCCGGAAACTGCCGCCGAGTGGCTCATGATTCCTTCCTCCGCGCTTCTCTGCGCGTCGGACGGCGAAATCTTCAGAGACGACCTCGGAGCGTTTTCCGAGGTGAGAAATATACTTAAAAAAGGGTATCCTGAGGACATAAGGCGCAAAAAACTCGCCGCAAACCTTATTTTCATGGCGCAGTCGGGGCAGTATAATTTTGAGCGATGCGTAAAGCGCGGCGAGAGCGGCGCGGCACAGCTTGCCGTCTTTGACTTTGTGCGGCATGCAATCTCCGCGGCTTATCTGCTCGGAGGCGCGTATGAGCCGTTTTACAAATGGGCATACCGCGGTATGAGAGACCTGCCGGTGCTTTCCGAGCTTGAAACGCCCCTTACACGGCTTACGGTAATGGGAAATACGGAAGCAGAGGCTACGGAAAAGGCGGCGCTCATAGAAGAAGTCTCTCAGAAGGTGATTTCCGAGCTTCGGAGTCAGAATCTCAGCGGCTGCTGTGAGATAGCGCTTGAAGGACACGCCTATTCCGTTCAGAACGGTATACGAGATGTTTCCCTTCGCAATATGCACATAATGGAAGGCGCTTAAAGCGCAGTTTAAAGCGCCGCAGACGGTATAAAAACCGTCTGCGGCGCTTCTGACGTTCCGTTTCTTTCCTCTTTTTACGCTTGACTTTGAATTTGCTTCGTTATATAATAAAAAAGCGCACGAGACTTCCGCGAAAAAATCTTATGAAAGTGAAATAAAATGAATATAGAACTCAAGTCGTTATCAGACAGACCAAATGATATAAAAAAAGCAAAACTGCTTTACCGAAATGCATTTCCGCCGGAGGAAAGACCGCCTTTCAGACTGCTTTCGTCAAAAGCGGCTAAAGGAAAGGCGGATTTTCTCGGAATATATGACGGGGAAAAATGGGCGGGATTTTTCTATGTCATAAACTACGCCGATCTCTCATATCTTTACTTTTTTGCGATAGATGAAGCCGAGCGCGGAAACGGATACGGACACGCGGCGCTAAAGGAGCTTATATCTTCTTATCCGGAAAGGCGCATTTTCCTCGCAGTCGAGCCGATTGACGAAAAAGCCGACAACAACCAAGACCGCATACGCCGAAAGAGGTTTTATCACGAGTGCGGCTTTGAAGAACTGAATTTAAAGCTCAGGGAAGCAAATGTCGTATATGACTTGCTCGGCATAGGAAGCGCGCCGACCAAGGAAGAACACGGAAAAATGATGGATATATACCTCGGAAAGCTCCTTCGGCACTTTATCACAATGAAAATACTGTGACGGACGCCAAAATGAAAAGCGAATTTCTTGTTTTCCCCGTTTCGGGCAAAGAATACAAGGTACAAATAATCAGAAGCGGCAGGAAGACCGTTTCTCTCGAAATAAAACCGAACCTCTCGCTTCTTTTGCGCGCCCCTTACCGTGCATCCGACGCCGAAATACGCCTGCTCCTTTCGGAAAAAGGCAAATGGATAGAAAAGCATATCGCGATCGCCGAAAAAAAGGCGGCGAAAATCGAATCCGCAAGGCGTCTTACAAAAGAGGAGCTTACATCACTTAAAGCGCAGGCGGCGAAAGTCATTTCGCAAAGAGTATCGTATTTTGCCGATATTATGGGCGTCACATTCGGAAAAATAAGCATTCGCAGTCAGCGCTCTCGCTTCGGAAGCTGCTCACGTGAGGGCAATCTGAGCTTCAACTGTATTCTTATGCTATGCCCGCCAGATGTGCTTGACTATGTGGTGGTGCATGAGCTTTGCCACAGAAAGCAAATGAACCATTCGCGTCTGTTCTGGGCAGAGGTCGGGCGTGTCCTGCCGGACTATGAAACGCAGAAAAGATGGCTTCGCGAAAACGGTTCGGTGCTGATATCAAGGCTGAAATAACAAAATTTAAATAACAGATTCAAAAGACGAGGAAACATAAAATGGAAATAGTTCTGCTTACGGCGCTCGGAGTCGGAGGCGCAACCGTTATCGGTGCACTTATCGGCTTTGCGGCGGGAGACATATCACACAAATTCAGCGACATAGTGCTTAGCTTCGCGGCTGGCGTAATGCTTTGCGCCGCGGTGACGGGGCTTATTCTGCCCTCGATTGAGAGCGGAGGGCGCTTTGCTCCCGTCTTGACGGTCGGCGGCATTTTCTGCGGAGCGCTTGCGCTTAACGTAATAGACCGAATTGTTCCCCATCTGCACCGCCTTGTCGGAGCAGATATAGAAAAGCATCCCGAAGAAACAGAGCATTTGAGCAAGATTCTCCTGTTCGTGCTTGCCATCGCCATACACAATTTTCCGGAAGGAGTTGCCGCCGGAGTGGGCTTCGGCTCCGGAAACAACGCGGAAGCGCTTACAATTGCGGGCGGCATCGCGCTTCAGAATATCCCGGAGGGTATGGTAATCATCGCTCCTATGCTCTCCGCCGGCATAAGCCGCGGACGTGCTTTTCTTGTCGCGGCGGCAACGGGGCTTATTGAGGTGGTCGGAACTCTTGTCGGGTACTTTGCCGTCAGCATTTCAGCCGCAATCCTTCCTTTTGCGCTTGCTTTTGCGGGCGGAACGATGCTTTTCATTATCAGCGACGAAATGATTCCCGAAACGCACTCGCACGGTAGCGAGCGGGGCGCTACATATGCGCTTCTCATCGGCTTCTGCTTGATGCTGGTGCTTGATTTTTACTTAGGGTGACAATTTTTTACGTAACAGCGAAACACCGTGCAGAGTTATAGCTCTGCACGGTGTTTTTGTATTCATTCATGATTTTTGAATAATTCCTCTTTATCGGACGGCACGGCATCGAGCAAAAATGCACAGCTCGCGCATAGGCACTCGTCTTCATAGAATATATGTTTCCCGATTACTTCAGGTACCTTACAATCGGCAACGCTCATATTTTCCCCTTTGCATTTTGAACATGTTCCGGTTTTTATCTTTGCCTTATCGTTCCACATTCTCATATATTCATCCAGTGTTGACTGAAGAGTCTCTTTCTTGTAATAAAAATATATGAGAGCGGCAATAACCACCGAAGCAATCATCATAAATAAACCGCCTTCATCTATAAGTACCATACCCCAGATGAAAAAGACAGCACCGCATAAATAGGCAATGGTACGTGCTCTTTTGACTTTTCTTACACATTCACTGAACATTATATAAGCACTCCTTTTCGATTTTTTACCATTATATCATATCTTTATAAGTATGCCAAGTGCTATGGTAAAATTTCCCGAAAAAAATTTATGAAAATTCGGTCAGTCAATATGCAATTCCGCTTTAAGAGCATTTTGAAGAACAGCGGAAAAGTTTATCCCTGCTTTTTCCGCCTTAAAGCATAGCCAGCTCGGAATAGTGCAATTTTTCTTCACTGTTCGCATGTCGTTCTTCCTGCGGTATTCCTCAAAATCGACATCGACAAGCGTCACAATTTCGTTTTTATCGTGTTTGACATTGTTTATGTCAGTTGGCAGCGGAAGTTCTTTTCCCATATCTTCAAGTGTAATGCCAAGAAGTCCAATAGCATCGCGCGCCATTTCGATAGCATCGGTAACTGTATTGCCCTCTGTATTTGAATCGAAGTCCGGAAGATACACAACGTATCCGTCTTTATCCGGTGTCAGAATAATAGGGTATGAATTTTTCATAATTTGCCTCCTGCGTATATTATATTATTCTCAATGTTTGGGGCTTATTTCAGCCCCAAACGCTTGATGATTGCTTTCTCTAAATTTTCCTTGACCTCTGTATGTCTCGGTATCGCTTCAATCCTTTTTCCGTCGGTATAAATATCGTGATTTCCACCGCTTCTTTCGACTCGCGCTCTTTTTTTATTAACAAATATATTATACGCTTTTTATACGTATATTTCAAGCATTTCTTTTACATTTTATTTTTTTGTGTTGACAACAAGCCAAAAAATTGCTATACTATTAGCAGAGATTGGGGTTATCGCGACTCACTCTGCTCGATTAGCTTGATAACCGGTTCGGTTATCGCGCTTATGAGTTCGATAATAGCCGTGGCAAGAACGATTTTCGAGAGATTGTCTTGCTGCGGTTTTTTCGTGCTTCTTTTTCATGCTCATTGACTTTTTTCGCCATTTTTGATATAATGTGTTAATTTCTTAGTAGAATGGATAAATACATCGGGCTTATCAAATGACAAAATTACTCAGCATATAAACCTGAACCAACAGGTGTTTGTCAATGTCTTGTATTATGATGTGTGGGGAGTAGCACGCAGTGACAACTCATATATGATACAATGCGAAATGTATGCTAACAACAAACTCGGTATCAAGGATTGGATAAAAGCTAAGGTATGGTTTGAGTACGATGGTGATAATTATAACGTTACAGGTGTTGTAATTGACGGAGTACGGTATAAATAAAATCACATAGTTTCAATTTTGTGTACGATAATCGCTTAGTTATGTGGGGGAGGCGGCTGTATGATTTGGATTTTAGCTATTATTGCTATACCTTTTTTGATATTAGCAGAGCTTTTGAAGAATACAAAATAAGGGGAAACTCTTTCCATTGTTTGCAACAAAAGCAAGCAAAAATAAATGAGTAAGTGGTGCGATTATTCGCAGAGGTATTAAGTCCTCGGTGAATAGTCGCACTTTTTTTATTTCAGGAGGTCAATATGGAACAGTTACTTTAAAAAAACAGGAACAAAAAATTTGCCGGTGATGCCGGACTTGAGCACATCAGAATACAGGATTTTCGTCATTCTCATGCTTCACTGCTCGCAAATAACGGAATCAATATTCAAGAAATTGCCCGAAAATTGGGGCATTCTAATATTGAAATAACATGGAATACCTATTCTCATCTTTATCCAAAAGAAGAAAGAGCGATAAAAGTTTTGGAAAATCTTCAAATTTCGTACCAAATTCGTACCAAAAATGCGAGAATGCTTAAATACAAGCGTTCTCGCATTTTTTGTGGAAGCGAGACAGTCAAAACCGAACATCCCTTCGTGGGATAAGGAAACAAGTCTGCACTTGCTTCCCCGATATTTGGCTGCCCGGCCTTCCGGGCTGGTGGAGACGACGGGAATCGAACCCGTGTCCAAAAACCCCTTGATATAACTTTCTCCGTGGGCAGTTTGTCATTTGAAATTCCCGCGCGGGAGCGTCGGCAAACAGACTCTCCTTTGCGGTAGCCCTTTTATTCCTGACCGGTTCAAGAGCGAAAGACCGATGCAGGTTCACCACTCAAATGACGTTCAGGCCCGAGCCGTGGTTCTCACGGGCGGAACGGGCGGTTATATATGAACCGCGGCACTGTCGACCGAAGCGCCCCGAAGAGCGCGTTCAGTCAGGCAGCCATTGCAACTGTATCGTTGTCGTTTATTTTTTAAGTTGACCGTTATACGGGATCAGTCAGCCCGCCACGCTTATCATACCTCAGAATCCCTGTCGAAACCATTACGTCCCCATAAAGCTTGCGGTTTCCCGGCATGTGCGGAGAAAATCCGCCGGACATTATTATATAATAAAATTTCGTGCTTGTCAACGAAAACAGTATTACAATTCTGTTTCATTTTCGCGCCTTTTCGCTATTTATTTTCCGCTATCTGAATTCTTTTGTCGTTCTGCCGGTTATTTTCTTAAAGCATTTAAGAAAATGGTTATAATCGCCGAATCCAACCGTTTCCGCAATTTTTGAAACAGGCATATCCGTCGTCTGAAGCAGGTTTATTGCATGCATGACGCGGCATTTCAGGATATATTTATGCAGACTCATACCTGTCTGCGAGTTGACAAGATAGCTGAGATAATTCGGATGGTAACCGAACACTGCTCCGAGATCCTCGTTTCGGCCTATCTCGGCGCAATGCTCGCTTATGTAGCGCAGTATCTCATCCGGACATTTGTTTTTGTCGCGTTCACCCGCAGTATATGCACGTGCAAGGCAGAGAAGCAGTGCGCGCGCATAAGAAGAACATATTTCCGCAGACAAAATGCGGGATCTGCGATATTCGTCGAGTATCGAGAGCAGCGCTTCCTCCGCTGCATAATATCCGCGCAGGCACAGCGGCGCGTCAAAGACGTCTGTATCTTCAAAATGCACATTTTCCAGTATTTTTCTTTCATCAAATTCGCTCTTGCCGGGCGGAATCGGCATCGAAAGCTCATGATTGTCCCAGAGAAAGTCAAAATTGATTCCGAGCATAGTAACTTTGCTTCCTGACGCATTTAAATCGTAAATAAGTCCTGAGCGCCAGAGAAGAAGGTCTCCTCTTGCCAGAACATACTCGTTTTGCTCAATGTGAATAACTGCGTTGCCGCTGTAAACGTAAAAAAGCCGGTTGTCATATGCCCTCTGTCCGCAAAAAAGCGAGCCCTGCGTGACGTCGAGCTGCTATGCATACCGTACAAACGGACGCACATCGGAAAGTTTTATATCCATTTTTTCTCCAAATCTTTATTTATAACAGTTTTTCGTTTACTTTCAACCTTGATTATAGCATAGCACGATGATAAAATCAAGATTGAAAAAGTAAGAAAGGCAGGTATCTTTATGATACAAAGAAAAGCAGTTCGCACGGCGCGCATAGGGTTCTTTTCGGTGGTTCACGGAATTTATTTTGAACAATTTCCCGCTCTTGAGGAAAAGCTTCGGAAATACCACTCGGATACAGCGGAAATATTCCGAAAAAACGGCGTAGAGGTATGCGATTTCGGAATGCTTGCATCAAATGAAGAAGCATTTGCGAAAGTACCCGAAATGTCGGGGGCCGTGCTTGATCTTATGGTATGCAACATGATAACATACGCTACCTCGTCGGTTTTTTCACCGATTATAAAACAAGTAAACGTCCCGATGATTCTCACGGCGCTCCAGCCGCTAAGGCATCTCGACTATTCAAATGCAAATACCTTCATGCAGCTCGAAAATGACAACATTTGCTCCGTTCCCGAGTACACGGGAGTTGCCGCGCGCCTCGGAAAGAAAATTTATGATGTCATAATAGGCTGTCTTTACGATGACGCTGAGGCTCGGCGGGATATTGCGGAATGGTGCGACATTGCAAAGGTGCTTCATGGACTTCGCGGCGCGCGCATCGGTCTTATGGGGCATGTGCTCGACTCAATGTACGACATGAGCTCAGACACGACCGCTGTTTCCGCCGCGTTCGGAGTTCATGTGCCGCCGGTTGAAATCGACGATGTGGTAAAATGCTACGAAGAAGTCACGGAAGAAGAAATCGAGGCAAAGAAAAAGCTCATTCTTGAAGAATTTGACATGCCTGAGCCAAAATCCGACCCGGTGACAATGAAGCTGAGCGATTCGGACTTGGTTCGCTCCGCGCACGGTGCGGCGGCACTTGACCGTCTTGTCAAAGAGAAAAAGCTTGACGGACTTGCTTACTACTATGAAGGCAAGGAAGGAACGCTTCAGCGCGAGGTCGCAACCTCTTTCATCGTCGGAAATTCGATTCTCAACGCAGAAGGCACACCTATGTGCGGAGAATTTGACATCAAAACCTGCATTGCCATGCTGATAATGGACAGGCTCGGCATCGGGGGAAGCTTTGCAGAGCTTCATCCGTTCGATTTTGACGAAGGATTTATTCTCATTGGGCACGACGGACCTCACCACATTGCCATTTCAGACGGCAAACCGGTGCTTCGAAGCCTGAAGAAATTTCACGGAAAGCCTGGTGGCGGCGCGTCGGTTGAATTTCGCATAAAAGAAGGTCCCATCACAATGCTCGGCATCACTCAGACTGCCGCCGGCAGTTTTAAATTCGTTATAGGCGAGGGTGAATCGAAAAAAGGCGCTATTCCTCCCACGGGGAATACGAACACAAGAGGCTTTTTCGAGCCGGATACGAAAAAGTTCATAAAAAAATGGGTGATGGAAGGACCTACGCATCACTGCGCTCTCGGAGTAGGTCACCGCGCGGAAGCCATAAAGAAAATTGCCGATTGTCTCGGCATCGAAGCCGTCATTGTGAGATGACTTTTGTTTCGATTTGTGCAACGATATTCTTTTATGCATTTACATTGTGCCTCCGTATG
>JBJFAQ010000102.1:0-5215 GCA_051887995.1 Eubacteriales bacterium | reverse complement strand
AAGCTCCGGAATTTTATAAATTCCTTTGACGTCAATAAGAACCTTTTCGCCGTCGGCGCATTTTCTGAAAAGTCCCTTAATGTCGTCAAGGCTGAGATTTCTGAATTCATTATGCGCAACAGCGACAATAACACAGTCGGCGTCCCTGACATCTTCAAGCTTTGTAAGCGTCACGCCGTATTCATGCATCGCGTCTTTTTCACTTGCCCACGGATCAACGACAACAGGAGCAATTTCATACTCATTAAGTCTCTTGATAATATCGTCCACTTTGCTGTTGCGTGTATCCGGGCAGTTTTCTTTAAATGTCAGACCTAAAATCACTACTTTGGACTTTTTCGGAGCCTGTCCGACCGATATCATCTGCTTTATTGCAGCGTCGGCAACATAACGCCCCATGCTGTCATTGACAATTCGACCGCTTAGGATAATCTGGCTGTGATACCCGAGTTTTTCGGCTTCATACGTAAAGTAATACGGGTCAACACCGATGCAGTGACCGCCGACAAGCCCCGGGCGGAAGCCGAGAGCGTTCCATTTGGTATTCATACCGTCAATGACTTCATTTGTGTCGATATTCATGCGGTCAAAGACCATAGCGAGCTCATTCATAAAAGCAATATTGATGTCGCGCTGGCTGTTTTCAACGACCTTGACCGCTTCGGCGGTTCTGATATTGGAAACCGGATGAGTACCGACTTCAATAACTATATTATATACATTTTTGATTTCTTCAAGGGATTCCTCATCCATGCCTGAAACAATTTTATGTATGTTTTCAAGGCGATGCACCTTATCTCCCGGATTGATTCTCTCGGGAGAATAGCCGACCTTGAAGTCCGAGCCGCATTTTAAGCCGGATTCCCTCTCAAGAATCGGAATACAGACGTCCTCCGTGCATCCCGGATATACAGTCGATTCGTATACCACAATCGACCCCTTTGTAAGATTTCGTCCGACGATTTCGCTTGCACCGATAACGGGTGTAAGGTCAGGCGTATGGTCGGTGTTAACAGGCGTAGGCACAGCCACAATATGAAATTTTGCCGAGCGAAGGCGGGTTTCATCGGCAGTAAATTCAACCGCTGTGGATCTAATGACATCATCTCCGACTTCCTTTGTAGGGTCAATTCCGGATTTATAAAGCTCGATTTTTGCCTTATTTAAGTCGAAACCAATAACATTCAGCCCTTTTTTCGCATAAGCAACCGCAATAGGCATGCCTACATAGCCAAGACCGATAAGCGAGAGATTTTCTTCCCTCTTTACGAGTTTTTCATATAGTGACATTGCAAATTCTCCTTAATTTCCTTAACTTAAATCAGCTTTTTTCCATTTGCCTATGAAAAAACAAATAGCCGATACTGTATCTCGCCGCACCTCACGCCAAACGGACGCAGCCTGCGTTTTTTCCGAAAAGAAAGCCGCTTGCTACATATAGAAAATCAAATAATCATTAAATTTATTGTATATCAAAACCCCTTGCTTGTCAAGAGTTTAGGCGGCAATACGTGACGTTTTTCGGCAAAATACGGAAGAAGCGTGCCGCGCGAAAATTTATTATGTGCTTCTGAGGCACATCGGAGAAAATGCTCTGTTTTAAAGTGCGGCATGCTATAAAAAACACATGGCTGACGTGATTTACGCGTCAGCCATGTGTTTTAAAAGTAAGTATTTAAATAAACGATTTCAGTTAAAAGCCTTCTTGCCTGTGTAAGCCGCGCCGAGAACAGCAATTACAAGAACACCGCAAACAATGCCTGCGGGAACGCCGGTTTCGGGAGAGGTTGCAGCCTCGTTGTAAAGCACGCTGCACTTTACGACACCGTCTGTAAAGGTAGCCTTGAATGTGATTTCAGAGCCGTTTACCTTGATGTTCTCTGCTGCAACGAAAGCATTCTTCTCAGCGTTGTAGACAACGACAACGGGAGAATTTGCGGCGGTAAGACCGGGAACGGAAATGGTGACGGTAGCTTCTTCTGTTCCGGCAGCCTTTGCGTCGTCTGTCAGAGTAAGAGTGAAGAAGCCGTATGTCTCGTCAAGACCTTCGGGAGCTTTTGCCTTTGTCCACTCTTCGCTTTCTGCGGCAACAGGACTAATTTTTGCAACATTTGAGCCTTCATACTTATCAATGTCAACGATGGTGATTGTTCCAACCTCACTCTGAGCTGCGGAAACAGCGATAGCAAGAGATGAAAGAATAACTGTTGCAAGCACAAGTACGGAAATAATTTTTTTCATGTTTTTTCTCCTTTTGTATATAAATTTTTTATTCACAGTATTGTGATCTGGTTAGAACCGCCAATACCAGATATCTTTTTGCGTTGGTTTTGAGGCAGGTGGAAAGCGTTATTATCCTATCCTTTTCGGGGTCAACCGATATATCATCGGCAAAAACAGCTCGCGGGTCCTCACATTCGTATACATTTTCGAGGAACATCTCAAAACCGTTCTCATATACCGCATAGCTTCTCAGCACATGGCGCGTATCAAAGGGCACCGCGGCGAAAATCTTGTATTCGAGCCTATGTGTATCGGTATATATAACAATATCACGGTAACTGTCAAAGTAATCCCGATCCATATATTTAAGGAGCGAGCCGAATTTGGTTCCGTCCGACATATAATGCCCGTATATAAGCGTGTTTTTATCCTCAAAATCGGTTGAGTTGTAATTTTCGGTGAAAATGCATCCGGTCACATCTCGCGCGCCGGTTATGGAGCGCCGAACATAGTAGCTGTTGTCGTCCGGGTGCTGGACTATCGGAAAGGACACCCTTGTTCCGGGTATCTCTATCCATGCATATACATCGGGAGCTGTCTCCCTCAGCATATCAAAATCTATCGAAACAATCTCGTCCTTTATTGAATCGGAGTACTCGTCTGTGACGTTGCTCATCGAATCGTTTCCGTCCTCCGCAGGAGCGTCTGTTGTTTCATCGGACAAAACGGTATCTGTTTTTTTAACGGCACTTTCCAAAATATCGTCAAGGTGCTTCTCGCCGAACTTATGAAGGACAAGTGCGCCGATAACAAAGACGATTATTATACAGCAGACAACAAAAAGAACAATCCACACAGGAGACCGTTTTCCCTGCGAATTATCTGCACGGGTGTTTTTCACGGTTTATCCTCACATACATAAAAAATATCAAGTACAAGTCGGTAAAGCTTTTCATAGTCCGGGTAGAATGCATCGTATGTTCCGCTCGTGTCGGTGCTTCCGCTGACGCTGAAATAACGAACGTCAAGTCCCGTGGCAAGCGACGCAAGATAGACTATCTCGCCCATGGTAAGATCAGTGCAGCAGAGCGGCGCAATGTCGCCGTACAGCTTCACCGGAAGCGAAATATCGTTTTTTACCGCTGTCTTTGCCGCCGAAATCAATGAGGTAAGGTATATTTTGTGCCTGGAAAGGCGTGCTTCGTTTGAAGAATCCTCAAGAGTCGAGCGGGCACGCAAAAACATCGATGCCTTGCTTCCGAGGAGCGTGACCTGCGCGCCTTCGGTAAAGCTCTCGTCAATGCCGGACATGTCAATCGGTATTGTGACCTGCACTCCTCCGACGGCGTCGTTGATTTTTTCCACCGCTTGCATCTGAAGGGCGTAATACGCATGGATAGGGATGCCGTAAAACAGCTCGGAAACCGACTGCGAGGTAAGCACACAGCTTTTTTCCTTTCCGTCGCCGTAAGCGTATGAATACGTTATCTGGCGCTCGGAAAATCCTATGCTTTTTCCCGATGCGTCGAAGGTTTCAACTGAAGCCATGGTATTTCTGTCAACGGAAATCAGCGAAACGGTGCGGTTTTTCTCATCAAGCACGGCGAGAATAATCACATCTGCCTGCCCTCCGCTTCCGGGTATTCCCTCTTCTGCACCGAGCTCGGCGCGGTCAACCCCGATGATGAGAAAATTTGTCAGACTTTCATTGTATCTGTATATTTTGCCGTTGTAGCGCTCGGTAAGCGGGTCATATTCATAGTCCTCAACTGTGCGCGACACCTCGGCACTCTCCTCCGTTTTTCTCCTGTCCGCAAAAGAACTCTTTCCGGAGGCGTGAAGGATAAGCAAAGCCGCGGCGAGAACTAAAATCAGGAGAATGAGCGCGAGAAATATGCCGCCTGAAATCCGGGCGATTTTCCCCACAGCAGTTTTACCGTTTTTTCCGCCGAGATTTTTTCCCATTTCACATTACTATCCATACTATATTTCAGAGTCATTATACCATTTAATAAAACATCTGTCAAGCATTTTTTAACTTTTTAGTCACCTAAACCCACAAAAATTGCGCCGGGGAGTCTCCGCGGAAGAATGACAAAAAAATTTTTCGTTTTCTCTTTACAAAAAACAAAAAGTTGTATATAATGTTATCAGAGTCAGTGATCGGAGAGAATCCGGATAAACACCGTAAAGAGAGCTGCCGCCATGGGCTGTAAACGGCAGTACGGCAGTACCGGGCTGTGCCTCCGTGAGACGCGTGAGCGAAAAAAAGAGTAGTTCATTGCCGCCCGCCGGCGTTAAAGGCAAATGAGTGCCGCGCTTTGCGGCAAGCAGAGTGGAACCGCGCAAAAGAAAAAGCGCCTCTGTACCTTCGGGTACGGAGGTTTTTGTTTTACTGCGGCACACTCCGGGAAAGGATTCTTCATGAAACCGTTGGTTATCGTTTTTGATGAAACAAAATTCAGACATGATATGAAAAAAATTGCCGGAAAGGCGCTTTGCAAAGCAGAAAAAGCTGCCCATAAGGCAAAAAAAACCGTGCAGAACATTGCGCGTGCCGGAAAAAGCGCGCCAAAGTCAGATGAAAATGAAAAAAAAGAATCAGGCGCAGAGGAAACTGCCGAAAAGTCGCTTGAAACTGTGGCAAACCCGATTGAAAATATAAAAGAGGAGATAAAGACTTTCCGCGAACGCGACCCTGCGGCAAAAAGCGACGCCGAGGTGCTCCTGCTCTATTCGGGGCTTCATGCGATTCTCGCATACAGAGTTGCCCACAAGCTCTACCTCTCGGAACACTATTTCAGCGCGCGCGCCCTCAGCCAGTTTGCGAAATTTATTACGGGTATTGAAATACACCCGGGCGCAAAAATCGGAAGACGCTTCTTCATTGACCACGGCGCTGCCGTTGTCATCGGAGAAACCACCGAGATCGGTGACGACTGCACGATATATCAGGGCGTCACGCTCGGCGGAACGGGAAAAGACGTAGGCA
>JBJFAQ010000101.1:0-5233 GCA_051887995.1 Eubacteriales bacterium | reverse complement strand
CTCACCGTCGTTCCCGGTCAATGGGAATCAAATGTTGTTTGCAGTCTTCTTATCCCGTGCGAGGGCGGATACAATATGTCGATAGGCTTCTCGGTCTATTCACTGTGGTCATATTACTACTGGGACGAGGTGAAGTGGCGCGCCGAGACGGTTGACTTTGTTCCGGACACCCCCGAATCGGGCGAACTTGTTCTCGGAAACTGGATAATAACCTTCGGAGAGGAGAACGGCCTCTATAATGAGCTGACATTTACCTCCGCGGACGGCACAAATTATGTCCGCGAGTTCCGCTTCCCGTCCGAAGAAGCGTATAGGCTGAAAATGTCACCGGACGGAAACGCATTCATCGTTGAATATACTTCGGGCGGCGTTCCGAGCTTCTTCATCGAGGATCTTTCCGGCAGTCTTTATACCACATGGTGGTCGTATGCGGCTCCGTGTGTTCCGTGGTACCCAAAGGCAGACGGAACGTATATTTCAGGAAGCGCCGAATGGAACACCGACGGAGCGACAATGGGCGAATATCAGGTTACGGGCGAGAGCAATTTTGGTAAATTCCTTATGAATTATAAAACCGGAGAGCTGACAAGAGAAAGCAAGGTCGTGGGAGAGGTATTTATCTATTACGACTGCGTTTATGAAGACTGATATAAAAAGTCAGATAAAAAGATGAAAAAAGTCGATATAGATTGACTTTTAGCTGTGCTTATGGTAAAATATGCAATATGCGGCGCGTCGAAGGATAACCCTGCGCGCCGAAAAAGAGCCGAAAGGAGAAATTCTTTGAAAAAACGAATACTTTTGATTCTCCTTTCGGCTCTCCTTTTCTTGTCGTCCTGCGAGGCGGTGAGAGCCGGTACGGATACCGACACTGAACATAGCGGTGATGAGACCGAAACCTCGGTTTATGAGGAGAATACGCAGTCTCCATCTGACGAGGACAAGCCTCTGCCGATAGACCCCGAGCTTTACGAGGAGATTCCGTATGAGGACACTTTGCCTGTCACGGAAACGTCAGAGCCTTTCGAGCTTTCGGGAACTCTGCGCTCCGCCACGGGGACGTCTCTTGAGCTTATAATTGAATGGCGCGCGGTAAGAAAACGCGGAGAAGAATTTGCGACGTTTGTCGCCGAGGTAAGCATATCTCACAAGGCTCTTGTCTATCCGAGCGCAATGGGAACGCTTTCGATAGGGGAGAAAAACTTTGTTTTCAGATCGCCCTATTATGAATATTATCGGAATACCGTAGACAAAAGCAGGGTTTATTCCGTAAGCACGGACATTCCGTGCAAAGCGGGGGAAACAGTGAAGCTCGGCATTTCGGCGCGCTGGAATTTCAGCGGCACTTATGAAAACACGGATATAGACGCGGTTACTGTCGGCGGATATGTGCCTGTCGGAGAAAAATATGCGTCTCTCGACCGAAGCGCAAGTCTTGAGACAAATGTCATTCTTCAGAATCCGGAACTGCCCGAGGGGTGTGAGGTGACGTCGCTTGCAATTTTGCTTAATTATCTTGGCTTCGATGTTCCTCATACATATCTTGCCGACAATTATCTGCCGATAGGCGAGGCAGGAGAGGCAAGCTACTACGAATATAATCTCGGAAATCCGAGAAACGCAGGTCAGGCATGGGGATGCTATGCTCCGGTAATTTTAAGGACCGCAAACGACTATCTGACGGGCAGGGACACCGATTACAGGGCATATGACTATACAGGGTGCGACGCAAGCGAGCTTTATATGCAGGTACAGACGGGAAACCCCGTTATTGTCTGGATTACTATGGGATTTGCCGAGCCGTATACCAAAAGTCCGTGGACTGTGGACGGAGAAAAGCTCTACTGGAAGTATCCTCTTCATTGCGTGGTGCTTTGCGGATACGATTTTGACGCGGGTACGGTCACGCTGGCAGATCCGCTCAAAGCAGAGCTTTATAAAACGGATATGAAGCTCTTTGAGCTTCGCTGGCAACAGATGGAAGCACAGGCAGTCGTAATAAAACACAGCAGAGCGAAAAGCAATTGAAAAAAGAATCCCGACCTAGGTCGGGATTCTTTTTCTTTAAAATAAAGCCGGGAAAATCTTTCCTTTGCGGATTATGCCGCACGAAATGCGCGTATAATCTTATATAGGAGAGTGGCGTTAATGAATAATGAAAAAAGGGCGGCGGGGACGGTAGGACTTGCTTCTTTGCTTATATGTGTGCTTATATGCGCATTTGCGCTCTGGCTTTTCCTTAAATACGGACTTGCGGTTATTATGCCGTTTCTTATAGGGTGGGGAATAGCGCTTCTCATCGTTCCGATTGCCAGACGCATGGCGGGAAAGAAAAAGAAGCTGGTCAAGACCTTCTCTGTTATACTTCTTGTGGTTCTGCTTGCGCTTATTATTGTGCTTGTTTGCGTGGCATTTGACAGACTCGTATATGAGGTACAGCGACTGCTTGACCGCATAGGCGATGAATCGGAGCAAATCGGAAGGCTGATAGGAGACGCACTGGACTTTTTTGAAAATGTGTCGCTTCGCATTCCGTTTCTCGCGCACTTGACGGAGAGCGAGGCGCTGAGCGGCTTCAGGGAAAGAATAGACGGAATCGTAAGTCAGATGCTGTCTGATTTTGTTTCGGAGATAAGCTCCGGCATACCGAAGCTGCTCGGCAACATAATACGCGGTTTTCCGGCGTTTTTGCTTTTTGTTTTTGTAACTCTGATTGCCGGCTTTTACTTTTGCCTTGACCTTGACCGTATTCACGGCGGAATACGGAGCATACTGCCGTCTGCCGTTACCTCATGGCTGACTCCTATGAAGCAAAAAGCCGCCGAAACGGCGGTGCGGTATCTTCGCGCATATGTACTGCTGCTTCTTATGACATTCGGCGAGCTTCTTGTTGGGTTCTCGATACTTAAAATCGATTATTCGTTTCTGCTTGCCGCCGTGATTGCGCTTATTGACATTCTTCCCGTTTTCGGCGTGGGAAGCGTTCTTATTCCGTGGGCTGCGGTTCTGCTTGTCACGGGCAATTACTACCGAGGAATAGGGCTTCTTATCGTGTATGCCTGCATTGCGACGGTGAGGCAGATAGCAGAGCCTAAAATTGTGGGTGGCAGCATCGGACTTCATCCGCTTGTAACGCTTTTTTCAATGTATACGGGCTTTCGGTTCTTCGGTGTCCTCGGAATGATAATAGGACCTGCCGCGGCGCTTGCCGTAAAGGGCTTTTTTGACATGAAAAAAGCCGCGGAGGAAGCAAAAACTGAGCCTTAGACCTGCTCATACGTGCTTTTTTCGTTTTTCGTGCCCAGCCGCGCCTGTTTTGCGCATAAGAGGAGGCAGAAAACACAGTGTTTGCCCGGCATGTCCGTAAGAATGACGGGAATCCCCGTTCAATCGGGTTTTAGATAAAAAGAAAAGGAACGGCCTTGCGCAAGATGCCGTTCCCGTTCTTTTGTTTTAAATTACATAGAAGCAAGCTTCTTTGTAAACTGGCTCTTTTTGTGTGCGGCAGTGTTCTTGTGGATAATACCGCGGCAAACTGCCTTGTCGAGTCTCTTAACAGCAGATTTGTATGCTGCTTCTGCGGCGGTCTTGTCTCCTGCGAGAACGGCTGCCTCGTACTTCTTCATTTCGGTCTTGAGACCTGTGCGAAGAATTTTGTTCTGAAGAGTTTTGCTTGCTGTTACCTTTACACGCTTCTTTGCTGATTTGATATTCGGCATATCATTCACCTCCCCTTTCACTTGACATTATGATGTTGAAAGCATTTTCACCTGAGAGGGTGTGAAAATGCATACACACTTTTACATTTCAGTATCATACCATACTTTTCCGCAAAATGCAAGAGGTTTTCTCAAAAAAACTTGCAAAAAAATAAATTTACACAAAATATACAGATTGGCATTATAAAATTTACATAAATCCGAAAAAACGTGAATGTGTACATAAATTATATTTTAGGAAGCCGTTAAAATTGTGCAACAATTGCGCGCATAAACCCTTGACATAAGGTAAAAAAAATGCTACAATTTTATACTACGATTATAATGCTTTAATATGCGAATTTTTGCGTTTTGACCGTTATTTTTCCCGATTTTTCAGGTTTTTTTCGATTTTTCATAACGCCTGACGGGACAAGCTATCCTCGTAATTTTACAACTTTCAAGGAGTGATTTTATGGTCGTTAAAGAACAGAGGCTCGGAAAAAATGTCAGAATGAGCTTTTCAAAGGCTCGCTCGGCACTTGAACTGCCGAATCTTCTCGAAATCCAGACAAAATCCTACAAGTGGTTTCTTGACGAAGGTCTGAACGAGGTTTTGCAGGACGTTTCTCCGATTACGGACTACTCCGGCAATCTTCAGATTGACTTTTTGTCGTACTCAATCGACCCGACACCGAAATATCCGGTTGAGGAATGCAAGGAACGCGACGTAAACTACGCCGCTCCTCTGCGCGTCAATGTGAGACTGACAAACAAACAGACAGGTGAGATCAAGCAGACAGACATTTACATGGGCGACTTCCCGCTGATGACGGAAAAGGGTACTTTTGTCATTAACGGCGCGGAGCGTGTTATCGTTTCGCAGATTGTCCGTTCCCCCGGCATGTATTTTGCTTCCGATATAGACAAGTCGGGAAAGAAAACATATACAGCCCAGATCATTCCTTACCGCGGAGCATGGCTTGAATACGAAACCGACATCAACGGCGTGTTCTATGTCCGCATAGATAAAAACCGCAAGCTCCCTATCACAATGTTTATCCGCGCCCTCGGCGTCGAGACACGCGAGGACATTTATCAGATGTTCGGCGAAGAGGATAAGCTGACCGTAACCTTTGAAAAGGACGAAACGGAGGATCTTGCCGCTCACAACAAGACAACCCCCGGCGTTGAAGCCCTTAAGGAAATATATAAAAAGTTGCGTCCCGGCGAGCCTCCGCTTGTTGAGAGTGCGCAGACGCTTATCAACAACTATTTCTTTGACCCGAAGAGATATGACATTGCCCCTGTCGGACGCTATAAGTTCGACAAGAAGATGTCCATTGCCGCGCGAATCCGCGGATATAAGCTCGCAGAGGCTGTTGTAAGTCCCATCACGGGCGAGGTGCTCTACGAGGCGGGCGAGGTCATGAACAGCGAAAAGGCTCTGAACGTTGAGCACAACGCCGTAAATGACTGCAAAATCATGCTTGACGACGGAACGGTTGTCAAGGTGTTCTCCAACAACACAATCG
>JBJFAQ010000100.1:0-5327 GCA_051887995.1 Eubacteriales bacterium | reverse complement strand
AATTTTCTCCTTACAACGACGACGGCGCCGCAGATAAAGACGATGGCGGCGGGCACAATCGAAAGCACAAGGGTGTATGTCGTTGCGTCAGAGGTTGTGAGACTTTCGATCGAGGTGTTTGAGAAGGGCTTTTTCGCAAGGTCTATATAGATTATTTCCTTTTGCATTATGCGGAGCATAGAATAGAGGGATTCTCTGTTGCCGTATACATTTGACTGGAGCAGTGCCTCCGAGGCAAAGTCGATTGAGCCGCACGCCATCACATACGAATATTCGGTGGTCGTGCTGCCCGAAACCTGCCTTCCTTCGGTCGTTATCGTGAGCAGCGGATACGGCTCGAGCGAGGTCGCCTTTCCGACGGTCACTCCGTTTGCCTCGACGACGGCATTTTCACTTGTGACGAAAATGTCGTTTATCTGGCGGGAATACCCGTTTGACGAGTAGTATCCCGAAGAATCATAGGAATCTGAGTGCTTTATCGGCATGGCGTTCTTGAAAATGATTTTCGGGGCAGTGCCGGCGTTTGTAAGATCGTTGTTGACCTGACTTCCGAGGCTGTTTTCTTCGGTTATGTAATCGGCGACGATGGTGTAGCCGTCAAAGGTCAGAGACTGGGAGGTATCCTTGACTATGCAGTTATAGGTGTTTTTTACTTCGTCCGTATAGCGGCAGAACTCAATTCCCCACTCATATAGATATTCTTCGAGATTGGGTAGCGTCGGAGTGCTCGGCGAAACGAATACCATGAAGGAATTTACGCCGTCAAGGTATTTGTCGAGCTTTTCTATTTCGCTGATTTCGGAAACCCCGTCATAGGACGACATAAAATCGCTTGTGGGGTTATAGGATATCATCAGGCGGCAGTCCTCGGGGATTTCGTCCTTTGAGAGGTCGATTACCCGATAGTCGTAGCCCGCGTCATAGATGAGGCTCATAAGCTCGGAGTCGGCATATGCCTCCCCGTGGTTTGAGAGCAGGGCGCAGACAGGGGACTCCGCACGCGTCACGGCAAGAATCGTCGCGGCAAAGCGGGACTCTGCGTTGTATGCCCACGGCTCGGTGCTGCTGGAATTTGAGAAGGTATAGAAGGACGTAAGCGAGAGACGGCGGAATTCCGTTCCGCTTTCAATGATAACGTCGGTGGTTTTTATCTGTGTGGTCGCCGTTGTCAGGTATTTGTTGACCGCGGAGCGGTTTTTGATGATGTTGACCGTTTCCACGTGTATGTTGTCGAGCGCCGCTTCGAGCTGAAGCGCGGTGTTGTAGACAAGACGTGTGGTGTCCGTGTCCTCAAGTGAATCCGGATCGTCGCAGAAGAGAATTTTTACATCGGAATTAATATCCCGGAGAAGCTCGACACATTCGTCGGAAAGTGTATAGAGCGTTTCAGGCGTCATGTCTATATACCAGAGAAATTTTGTTGCAAGTGCGGAAAAAATGACGTTTATAACGACAACTGCGGCAATAAACAGAGCGGTGAACGCCACGGAAAGACTTCCGAAGCGGAGTTTTTTATTTTTTGAATAGTTTATCATTCTGTTTCCTCCTAAAACTCAGCTCCAGCGGCGCTTTTCGTAGACACGGATTGTGAGAAAGACGAAAACGGAGGAGATGGACAGATAATAAAGAAGCGCGGCAAAGTCAAAGCGACCGTAGCCGAAGGGGGCAAAGCGGCTGAGAACGCAGAGCCAGTCAACGACAAAGCGAACGGCATAGCTGCTTATGTACTGATTTACATAGCTCAGAATAACCATGACAAGAAGCACCGCAATCGTAAGCACCGCCGCCGCGAGCTGATTTTCCGTGAGCGTGGAAATAAACATGCCGACAGCAATAAAGGCGGCGCCGATAAGAAGCACTCCCACAAGAGAGCCGATGATCTGCGCATATGAGGGACCTATATATATCACGCTTGATGCGGCTTCGCTCCGTTCCTGCGCCGCGACGGCGGCAAGAGGAATAAAGTTTATGCAGGAAACGAGCACGGAGGAGGCGAACATCGTAAGCGCCGCGAGATACTTGCCTATCACCATTCCCGTAATTGATACAGGCGCGGTCAAAAGCATCTGCTCGGTGCGCAGCTTCTTCTCCTCGGAAAACAACTTCATTGTGAGCAGAGGCAGGAGCACAACAAATGAGAAAATAAGCGTTGTAAAGTAGTACGAGGTGTCATATGACTTTGAAATAAGCGTCGAATAGCAGAAAATCAGCGCGGAGATGGCAAGAAAAATGCCGATATAAACATAACCGATGGCGGTTATGAAGTAGGATTTCAGTTCTTTTTTGTAAATCGCAAACATTTTGTCCCGTCACTCCTTTCTGTCTGTTTTTTTAGACCCTATGACAGTGTTTTCGCTTTCCTTTGTCATTTCGGTCGCCTTCATAATGTCGGCGGCAAGCTGTTTTTCAAGATCTGCCTTGCCGGGCCGCGCTTTTTTCTCGGCGGAGGGGCGCAGTGAGCGGCGCTCGTTGCTTTTGTCGACAATTGTGATGAAAATGTCTTCGAGATTCATGCCGAGCGCTTCCATTCCGACAAGAGGCCAGTTCTTTTCCGCAAGGGTATAGAAAAGTGACTTGCGGATATCGACGCCGACCGCGCTTTCTATCATATATGTATAAGCGTCTCCGTCGCGCTCCGCGAGCGCCTCTGCGTAAACGATGCCGGGCTTTGATTTCAGCATGGCGAGGACCTCGCGCTGCGGACCGCAAATCTTGACGTTGAAGCGGCGGCTGCTCTCCATTGCGCGGCTTATGTTTTCCGTTTTCTCGTCCGCGACTATTTTTCCCTTGTTTATGATGATGATTCGGTCGCAGACCGCCTGAACCTCCTGGAGGATATGGGTACTGAGGATAACGGTATGGTCGCGTCCTAGGTTGCGGATAAGATTTCTGATTTCAATTATCTGCTTCGGGTCAAGTCCTATCGTCGGCTCGTCGAAAATGATGACGGACGGGTTGCCGACAAGCGCCTGAGCGATGCCGACGCGCTGCTTGTAGCCTTTTGAGAGGTTGCGGATTAGGCGCGGACGGACGTCTGAAATTTTGACTACTTCACATATCTCGTCCAGATGCTTTTTCCTGTCGTATTTGCAGTCCTTTAAATCATAGGCGAAGTTCAGATATTCGTTTACCGTCATGTCAAGGTAAAGCGGGGGCTGCTCGGGAAGGTAGCCTATCTTTTTTTTCGCTTCAAGCGGATTTTCGAGTATGTCTATTCCCGCGATGCTGATGCTTCCGGCGCTTGAGGAAAGATAGCCGGTGAGCATATTCATCGTTGTGCTTTTCCCGGCGCCGTTAGGTCCGAGAAAACCGACGATTTCGCCCTCTTCAACCTCAAAGCTGATATCGTCAACGGCGCAGAAATTGCCGTAGCTTTTGACCAGATGCTCAATTTTGATCATGATTTCGGAAAATTCCTTTCTTTTTCAGTTTCAAAGTCCTGCCTCGCTTGCGGTGAGCTTTATCAGCAGTTCAATGTCGTCCGGCTGTACCTTTGCCTCGTTTGCGGCTCGGTTTCGCTTGACCTCGCCGCATTTTGTACAGCGGTGTACAATGACAAAGCCCTTTTTAGGGTCGGTTTCGACCTTTATCGGAACCATCAGACCTCCGCAGTCGCACGCTCTGTCTCCCGGATTTATGTCAACATGGAGCGAGCATAGGCAGAACGGACAGTGATTGCGCGAGCTGTAGCCGAGCGGTTCGACGCGCTTTCCGCAGCCGGCACATATAAAAGAGTCATCGTTTTTTTTGAAACGTTTTTCTTCCATTGCCTGAGCCTTTCGGATATTTTATACGAAAATACACAATACATAGTATCACACTCCCGTTATTTTTTCAAGAGTTTATATATTTTTTTACATTTGGCGCGAATATGCTTTTTTGTTTTCACAA
The DNA here is from genome assembly GCA_051887995.1 of Eubacteriales bacterium. Classification (GTDB taxonomy): domain Bacteria; phylum Bacillota; class Clostridia; order Oscillospirales; family CAG-272; genus SIG710. Next base: position 1,436 of record JBJFAQ010000100.1, on the reverse strand, counting down.
TATATTCATATTTTCGTGGTAACATATGTTATAAAAGGATTTCCGGTGAAAAAGCGCACCGCGCCGTTTTGTACAAGGTAAGGGAACATATATTATGGAAAAAAGCAAAAAAATACTTAAAATATACACGCTGTGTTTTATACTGCTTGCAGTTGTCTGCATTGTGCTTCGGGCTTTTTCTCTCGCGTTTTTCTATGACGCGGATGTCGGATATTACAAGACGGAAGCTGTGCTTCCCGACGTATTTCACATTTTTTGCATTGCTTTATTCGCCGCGGCGGCGGTCCTCATTTTCCTTTTGCCGAAGAACGCTTCTTTCGGCGAGCTTGTGCCCGGAAGGCTGACAAGGTTCGCTTCGTCCTTCCAGGCGGTCGTTACCCTTGCCATGGCGGTGTATCTTGTGTACCTTTACGGCAGGAAAGAGGTTTCTGTTCCCGCCGTCGCGCTGCTCTGCGTTGCGGGAGCCTTTTTCGCGGTCATATACTTTGTCCTTGTCGCCTTAGGAAAGGCGGTCTGCGGGAAAGACGGCGCGGTGCTTTGCGGTTACGGTGTGATTTTTTACGTCATTATGCTTCTTGCAAGCTCGTATTTCGATTTTCACACGACGATGAACAGCCCGAATAAAATGCTTCTTCAGATTGCCATGATGAGCGTTATGGCGGCGTTTCTTCTTGAACTGCGCGCGCTCCTTTGCATTGCACGTCCGGGCGTTTACGCCGCGTTTACTCTTTTCGCCGCCTTTGCCTCGGGCGTCAGCTCCGTACCGGGCATAATATTCTTCATTAATGGCACATTGACAAAGCCGATTTATTTCGCCTGCGATTTTGTTCTCTTAGGCTTCTGCTTTTACTTCCTTTCGCGTTATTTCGGCTGGCTTAGGAGCTTCTTTTCCGCAAAAAAGTAAAAAAAATTTCAAAAGCCCTTGACAAACAGATGTTTTCGTGATAAAATCCATACGTTATCCTAAGACAGCAGGTTTCCGTAAAGGCGGCGCAAGCAGCTCTCCTGCCGAGGAATGATTCTGTAACTTTATATTTTGTTATATGGTCTTTCTTCGCGCGCTTTTGCTTTTGCGGAGAAAGATTTTTTATTTTGCCAAGTCTATTTTTTCACAATGGGAGGTGAAAAGAAATGCCCAGTAATGCAATACTCGAACAGAAAAAGCAGACCGTAAACGAGCTGGCAGAGCTTCTGAAGAACTCTCCCGCGGGCGTTCTCGTCAATTACAGCGGAATCACCGTTGAGGACGACACAAAGCTCCGCGCTGACCTCAGAAATGCCGGTGTAAAGTATATGGTCATGAAGAACACCCTCACAGGCAGAGCCTGCGAACAGGTCGGATTCGGTGAAATGAAGCAGTACCTGAACGGAATGACCGCTATCGCAATCAGCACATCAGACCCGGTCGCTCCTGCAAAGGTTATCAAGAAGTATGC
>JBJFAQ010000099.1:0-23908 GCA_051887995.1 Eubacteriales bacterium | reverse complement strand
GGCTTCCGCCGAGCCCGTACCGCATTTCGATTATCACCCGCTCCCTCTCGCTCAGATGCGACACCGCCTCGCGTATCATTTTGCGCTCCTCCGCCGCCTCGACCTCATATACAATGTTGTCATCGTCATTTCCGAGCGTGTCGGAAAGCAAAAGCTCGTTTCCGTCCCAGTCGACGTTCAACGGCTCGTCAATAGACATTTCGCACCGTGCGTTGCTGCGCTTTCTTATGTACATAAGTATCTCGTTTTCAATACAACGCGACGCATATGTGGCAAGCTTGATGTTCTTATCCGCCTTGAAGGTGTTTATTGCCTTGATAAGCCCTATTGTTCCGATAGATATAAGGTCTTCTATGCCGACTCCCGTATTTTCGAATTTTTTGGCGATATATACCACGAGCCGCAGATTATGTTCAACCAAAATAAGGCGCGCATCCTCATCCTCCTCCATTCTCATTATAACCCTGTTCTCCTCCTCGTGATCGAGCGGCGGCGGAAGCACATCAGGGCCGTTAATATAAAAAAATCCTCTCCCGTCGGAATTTATTAGCTTTTCATATGCACGTCTCAGCATCATACAGCTCTTTTTAAGACATTCGTTTACTGCGGTATTCACTTTTTTCCCCTCCGTTTATGTAAAATACTCAGCCGGTATCAGCGCTTCGCACTGACATGAGTCAAATCCGTCTTTTGAAAGTGCGATCAGAACGTCTATGTTCTTCTTTTGCCCTTCGTATGCAAGCGTAACCTCATCCGGCGAAAACGCCGTGAGAAGTCCCGCACCCGACGCGGTTCTTACGGGTATCATGCGTATGCTCTTCTTAAGCTCCGGTGTAAGCTCTCCCATACTGCCGCGGACAAGTTCCGGAACAAGCCGGTATGCACTTGTCCGGTCTATTACGATGACGTCCTTTCCTCCTATCGGGTCCTTTAACAGATTCCCGCTGTCCGACATTCCCTCAAGCGTTATACTCTTCCCTCTCATTCTGACAGTCAGCTTGCCAAATTTTGAACGTGAGGTAAGCCCGAGAAGATTGCTTCCGAGCATGGTGGCAAGCCCGCCGAGAATCGCCACAATGCCGAAAACCCAAAGCGAAAGATTCTCCCGTCCCGTTTCGGCGTTGCCGAGCGGACTTTTGTTCAAAAGGTTGAAGAAAACTGTCATGATTCCGCCGAGCATAGAGGAAACGACAAAGTACACGATAGTGTAAAAAGGCATTTTTCGGAATCGGTTCGGGCTTTTTTCAAGGAATACCGTCATGCACATGACAAAGCAGACGAACAGGCTGAAGAGCACAGAAAGAAAACGGTTTATGTTTATGCTGAGCGACAATACCGAATATACGCCGCCCATGGCAGAAGCCGAACACATTCGGATAAGACGTATTTTTTGTTTCAGCAGACGTGACACGATGTAAAATGTAAGAAAATCCATGCTGAAATCTATCATAAACAGAAGATCCGCATAAATCGTCTCCCCCATCCTGCCACCTCCTCTCCGCTTATGTATATTATATTCTTTACAGGACGTGAAATATGTCATAATAAGGGCAACACTTTTTTTGTTTTCACGCAAAAAAGGACACTTTACGCAGGCAAAACGGAGACGTCCGGGAAACCGGACGTCTCCGTTTTTTTTACGGATAAATGTTCTTTATAGGCTCGTTTTTCATCGGGAGAGAATCCGCAATTGAGCTCATCCGAGCACTGTACTTGTCAAACAGAGAATCGGAAAAAGTCTCATTTTCGTCGATGATAAGCATTGCGGCGACGTAGTATGACGCCGCCGAAGCAAACACGTCGCAGAGAGGAAACGTCTCCCCGAATCCGAGCGAGGTCACGGGGTAATCGCCTCTTATATCCTTGCCGTGCGACGCTCTGTATGCATCGTCAAGCCACTCAGCCTCGGCGCAGAAGGTCGCCATGAGATACGGAAATCGTTCGTCATAGTCCCGTATGTCAGATTTTATATCATTCTGAGCTATAAGATGCAGAGCCGCATTGTAAATTTCCTTGCAGGTCAATACGTATCACCTCACGAGGCAACCGTAAAGTTCATGACAAGAAATTCGTTCGGATATACGATCTTCGCACCGTAAAGGTGAAGCCCCTTTACCGCGTCGGCAAATCTCTTTTCGGGACGGTAAGCCTCGATTTCGCTCAACTGTTCGGCAAACGCAACCGCTCTTTTTGTTCTTGCAATGCACTTGTGCGAAACCGTTCCCGCTTCCTCGTCAGATGTCTTTGAAATGTTGTTTGAAACATATACCTTTGTTCCGAAAAGACTGCCGATACAGCCGGTATTGAGCAGTTCGCCGTTGTTTGTGGCAAGTTCGAGCTTTCCTTTAAGAATATATTCGGCAATCTCGGGAGACACCTCAAAAACCATGTCGTCGGCGTCGTATACATTGTTGTTGTAGAAACGGGTTCTTGCCGCCATAAACGCGTCAAGCACGCTGTCCGAGCTTGTGCTTGCCACGGAAAGCACATTATTTGCGTCGGCAGAGTCTGCAAGCGAGAAAATATACTTGTCCGCCTCGTTTGCAAGCGCGGACGCCGCTTTCTTCATCGCGCTCTGCATGACTCTCGGCACAGCCTGAGCCTTTTCAACGTCGTCAATCTGGAAATTGAATGCTTTTGCGCGGTCAATGTAAAGGATTCTCATAGAATCGGTAAGCTCCTCTGGAGCACTCATGTCCGTATTCTTCGTATAGTCGAATACGGAAATGTCGCCGACCTCGCAAATCTTCACCGCGCTTCCCTTTGATTTGATGTCGCCCTCATAATCGCGGTTGCAGTGACGTACCGCGATATACTTTTTGTCAAGTGCTTCCGCGAGTGTTTCGCTCCATATGCTGGGAATAAAATTAGTAAGTGCCATATTTTAATACCTTCCTTTTCTTTTAGTTCCAATGTTTCATGGAATTTATAATATGTGTGTAATTTCTCTTGACCTCGGACGCCGACATTTTTCTCACTTCCGAAGGGGAATAGTAATAGTCCCTTCCGCCGGCAACCGAGCCGCCGGACCTGTTTCCGTTTGCTTCATTTACCTCGTCCGCGCGTCTTTTTTGGTTTCTCACCTTCTGCTCATGTCTCGCGTACGCCGCGGAAAGCGGAAGCCCGCGCCGAACCTCTTCCCAAACGTTTTCCGGAACTTCGCTAAGCTCGGTATCCGGAAAATATTCCGAAAATTCGGCAATTTCCTTTTCCATGCGGCTGTTTTGCCGCTCTTCCTTCTCTCGGCTTTCCTTCAGCGCACGGTTTTCTTCTCTCAGCGTCTCAAGCTCGGCGCGGAGCGCTTCAATCTCCGTGAGTTTGCCCTCCTTTGCTTCCTCTTTCTGCAATTCCTTTTTTTCGTCGGCCTGTGAAGCAGGATTTTCATTTTTTGTTTCTTCAGGCTGCTTTTCCTTGTCCTTCAAGACTCTCTTCCTCCTCTGTTTTTAAAATTGTCCCTTCTTTTGCTCTCTCCATAAGTGCCTCGCGGTTGACAATCACACCTTCGGGCAGTCTTTCGAGATATTCGGCAAAGGTTATATATCCGCCGTCGAGCAGGTGGTCGAGTATAGACTGATTGTATGCTACGGAAAAACGTTCGGGATCGGCAATTTCAACATGCGCCTCAATAAGAGTGTCGCGCAGGAGCGCCAAATCCGTCTTTCCGGTAAGCACCGTGCCATTCTCCTCATATGGAATCAGCCGCTCGGGCGGGTAGTAGGTACACATCATGTCCGCCCAGATGTTGGCAACGTCTTCAACGCACTGACACAGGTTGTCCTTTATGCGGAGCAGCGGCAGTTTGGCGGCCTCCTGAACCGCCACAATGGCGCTTGTGTTCGTCGGATTCAGATTTCCGAGCGCCGCGTCGGTCGCCCCTGTCATCTCCTTTGTCATGTTGATTGCGCTTTGCAGTACGTCCATGTACCCGTCGCTGAGCTTGCCCGGCTCAATTATACTGACAGCGTCGGAGACGTTTGTCGCGCCTACGGCGGCGATTGCCCCGCCCACCTCGTTCGTCCACTCCGGGATTCGGCTTTTGTCATAGACGACTTTTGAGAATGCGGTATCTGTCATGTGCTTCATGACCATTGCATATCCGCGGTTGATAAAGCGCTGATTAGGTATAAGTCCGGTTATCGGAGACGTGCCGTGGAAGCTGTTCTTTGTCGGATACCAGTTGAAATATGCCACGGGGTAAAGTCTGCATCCCGTGTTTATCCGTCTTATGACGCAGTTTTTCAGGGATTTTTCAAAGCAGACCTTGCCGTCCTCACGCCAGAACTTGATAAGATACGTCGCCTTTTCTTCGTCGTCACCTTCAAGCTCCGCCTCGCCAAAGTCGCCCGACTGAAGCGCCGAAGCGCTGTCCGGAAGAATAAGCCTTTCTGCGTCCGCTCGGCTCATTCCGTATTTCACAGCTTCCCGTCTCAGCGCCGAAACGCTCTGCCTGCCCGCAAGAATGACATATTCCTGCCCCTGAATGTCCGCGCGGTTTACATCGGCGACAAAAAGGTTTACATTGTCCACAGTCTCGGTCACAATATCTCCCTTAAAAGGCTGGGAGGTGTGGACATCCGAATCGAAATAGCTGTAAATTACCCCGTCGCCGGAAATCGCCGCGTCATAAAGGGCATTGCGGAAAATTTTGTCCATCTTGCACCGCTCCCAGCGAAACGCCGCGTTTTTCCCAAGAAGCCGTATTCCCTCGCGCATTGCATCCGCTTGCTTTGAATCGCTTACATACGGCACATCGGCGTCTGTATATGCAAGAGACACCTTTTTTGAAAAGACGGTGCAAATCATAAAGTCGATTATGCGCCTTAAAATGTTGAAAACAGGTCTCGGCAGGCTCTCCGTCCCGCTGTCGCGCCACTGGTCGCCGCGAAGGTACCTTTCGTTTATGCGGACAGTTTCATAAAGACCTATGCGACGCTTGTAATTGCAGCCCGCCTCATACTGCTGCCACGCTTTTGTTGTTTCTTGTTTCAAATATTCGGTCTTCCTTTCTTTTAATTTTGAGCTGCAAGGGTCATCTCACGTATTCGGACTCTGCCGATGCCGTCCGAAGTGATACTGAACCTCATGCGGGTAAATCTGCCGATATCGGCGTGCGCGTCAAGGTCGCGCGGAGGCTCTGTTTCATCGTTTTCCGTCACCTTTATCGTGCGCGTTCCGCCCATGTCCCCGTCGAGCGTCACGTCAAAGGAGTCTGTGTCGCAGTCGGCGCTTATAAGCAGACGCTTTAGGCGCTTTGTACGCTCCGGACAGCCAAAGTCAAGATAATTTGACTCATACCTTGCCTCAATCATGCTTTGGGTGTTTCCGTCGCAGGCAGTATCGACAAAAAAACGGTCGGAAAAGGCAAAAACATACCGTCCGTAAAGCATTGCGGCGTCTCCGTCATAGGAGAAAAAGCGGTCTACCGGGATTCCGTCGAAGCGCCACCACGCATTTTTCGACACCGAATAAATAAAGACGGTCTGCTCGTCGCTGTCAGGGTCGGCAAACCACACCTCGCCCCTCGCGCGAAGAAAAAATCCGACCGCATGAGACGAAAACGAGCTGTCAAGCATATCAAAGATAGGTCCGGAAATGCATACGGCATTGCACTCGTTTCTCGTGTCGTCATCCGACGTCCAGCGGTAAATTCCGTTCTCCGAAACAGAGTACGGGCTGTTTCCGCCAAGCACCGCTCCGTCCTCGGAAAAACAGCCGACCCCGGAGTTTACGGGAATTATGTACGGCTTCTCGGAAGCGCCGGTAAAATCCGCCATCCATGTCTCGCGCTCGGTGAAAATCAGAAGCCTGTCAAAATGTCGGCACATCGCCGTGACGGGATATCTTCCGTCGCTTATCGAAACGCAGTCGCTCACCGGAAAATATACCCCCGTAGAGTCGGGATCGACGTCCTGAGACTGTGAAAGCGCGAGCCTTGAAACAGTACGGGAAACAAAAACGTCAGACTGATTTTTGCCGGCATAAAGAAGCATTCTGCCGTCACTGCTGCCGCCGTATACCGTGCCCCGACGTACTCCGATAAGCTCGGAGCGCCGTATTTCCTCAGGCGCAAGCTTAAGGCATACCATTATCTCGCTTTTCGCAGGCAGGAGCACTCCCGAGCAGACAATACGCTTGCCATCCTCACTCAGGGCAACGGACGAGAGAATATCATACGTATCATTCTTTGTAATTGACAGAATTTCACTGCACCGAACGCCGATATAAAGGCTCGATGTGTCCTCCGTGAGCTTGTAAAAAATACGTATCTTGTCCGAAAGATAGTTGATAGGCTCGTACACCTCGTCGGAAGCGTAATACCCTTTCCATTCCTTTCCGTAAAGCGGCACATAGCCGGAAAAGGTCGAAAAGCCGTCACTTCCGTAGCTGTAAAAATCGTATCCGTCAACAAGGTAAAGAACGCCGCGGCAGAAGAAAAATTCCGCACTTCCCTCCGCTGATGAAACGCTGCCTATCACCTCCGTGCTTTTTGCGGCGAGATCGATAAGATAAACCGTGCTCCCGATAAGGGCAAAGGACATCTCATCTCCGTCGATATAGCCGTTCCAAAAGGCTCTCGGCTCTCCGGGGAGAGTCATAAGAGGCGCAAATCCGTTTCTTTTTTCCAGCTCTCCGCTCGGCAGGATGCGGAAATTACAGATGTCCGAGGCGTTTTTTGCGCCGTTCTCTCTCCCTGTGCCATTCTTTGAGCCTCCGTGGCAAATTCCGCCGAATGTGTCGATTTTTTCCGACGCGAAAGCTCCTTTTAAGTTTACTTTTGCCATGTTAAAATTCCTTTCTGTCGGCATAACCGACACGTAAGTTTTTTTGCACAAACGAATCAATAAGATTTAAGTTCATCCGATTTCTGTCTTTTTTCAAAACGGAAATCGCTGCTCTCCTTATGCGGCAGACGGCTCATAACGGCGTATCTTAGCGCCTCAGGCGCATGGGTAATATCATGCGGTTCTCCCGAAGCATCGTCAGGCACTCTTTTGTCGCACAGAAGCGCCGGAAGAGAACGGATAAGCTCGGTGCAGCTTTCGGATATCCTCACATACCCTTTTTCTCTTGCCGCCAGCTTCTCCCGAAGTACGCGCCAACCCGCAACACGTCTGCTATCGGCTTTTATCATCGTCGGCATACCGAAAAATCCGCTCATAATCTCAAACCCGCTCTTTCCGCTGTCCTGCCTGCGGTTCCAGAGGTCCGGCGACGCAACAGCGTATTCCGCATGTCTTGTCGCGGCAAGAATCGCCACATTTTCCGCCGCCTCGGAAAGAGTAAGATTCGGCAAGCATATTTCCCGCTCCACATAGAAATTTTCGTCGCAGTCATAACCGATAAGAAGTGCGGCAAGCATGTCGAAGCCGTAATCAAATGCCACAAAATAACGCAGTGAATTTTGGATAACGGGTCCTTTCATGACATGAAAATCGGGATCGAACTCAGGAAAGAACTGCCCTTCAAAGACGTCCCACCTGCCGTAAAGCCACGCCTTGCGGAGCTTGTCGGGAAGCGACTCAAGCTGTCTTACATAGTCAGGGTCAGCGTCACGCAGAACGGGATTGTCATAGACAAGCGACTGAACAAAACGGTAATCGTCCGGATTTTCGCCCTCTCTGTATATACGGTCGATAAAAAGCCGTTTTACCCATGCGTGCCCAATTCCTCCCGGATTGCAAGTAAGATACATGCGCCTCGGAAACGCTTTTGTGCCTCTCAGACACGCGGAAAGCACGCGAAACTGATATTCGCTAAGCTGAGTCGCCTCGTCTATCGCAATGATGTCGTATTCCTGTCCCTGGTAGCGGAGCGTGTCACGCTCGGACGAGCAGTATCCGAGGTAAATTGCCGACCCGCCGCTAAAAGACATACACTTTTCCCTGTCCCGATAGGCGATAAGGTCTCCGTACTCCGAAAGGAACGGTTCGACGTGATTTGAGATAAGCTCGGGATAGCTTCGCCTTACGATGAGGCATCTGATTCCGGGATAGCGCAGGCAAAGTCCGACGAGCTTGCGCCTCAGCGCCCACGATTTTCCGCCTCCCCGCGCCCCGCCGTACGCCGTGTATTTGGCGCGGGAAGCAAAAAACTCTTTTTGCTTTTCGCTCGGAACTCCTGTTATCTTTACTTTCCCCATTTACCCGCCGTCCTCAAAAATGTCGTGCTCGAAAACGGCGACAGTCGGCTCGTCCTCCTCCGAGCCACAGGCTTCCTTTTCTTTTGCTCCGTATCCGAGGCGCGTTTTCATATACGTTCCGAGCAGTGAAACCGCGATGTCGGAGTTGAGCGCCTCGTCCTCAAAAACAGAACAAAGCGCGTCGTATTCCTTCGGGAAAAGCTCCTCCAGCTTCTCAAGCTCCGCATGCCCAACTCCGCAGTACCGGCAAAAGCCGGCGATATTGGGAAACCTCGTTCCTTTTGCGCCTGAGCGATGTTTTTTATCTCCGTCCGCATTTTTTGCGCAGAGCGTGATATACTGCTCGGCAAGCTCCGGAAGCAGTCCCATTCGGCACACCTCGGCAAGGTCTATGCCGCACGTTTCCTCCGTTTTTTTGTTTTCATCCATTCATTCTTTACACCCCCCTTTTCGTTTGTGCAAATGCATTTTACCTCCGCATATAGTCTCAAAAGGTATCCCGCAGTCTCGCTCAGTACCGAAAACGGGATTGCAAAAAAAAAAAAAAGGTGTATAATATAAATTAAGCGGAAAGGAGTGCCTCACATGATAACCTTGAAATTCTGCCGCCCGACCCAAAATCCCACACGCAAAGAGCTTCAAAAAAAGGCCGTGTCCTTCTCACATATTCCGTATGAGAAAAACGAGCCTTATCTTAAAAATATTCTGAATATGGGAAGCCTTGCCGCCGCGGCGCAGAGCCTCGCCGCGCTTGAAGCGCTTGATTTTCTGCTGACAGAGGAGTGCGTTCTAAGACGCACTGCCGACGGAAGACCTTATGCCGCAAATCTTCCGCATGTTGATTTCAGTCTCTCGCACTCGGGGGCTCTCTCCGTGTGCGCTCTTGCATGCGGGGGAAAATATGCGCCGAGGGTCGGCGTTGATATTGAAAAAGAATACGAAAAAAACCCGGACAAGCTCGTCTTTCGATTTTTTTCCGAGGGAGAAAAAAATTATTATTCGCTTTCAGAGGACAAAAAGAAAGCATTTACCCTGCTCTGGACCCGCAAGGAGGCATACCTTAAATACACCGGAGAAGGTCTTTCCGCCGCACTTTCCTCCTTTGACGTGACCTCGCCGCTCGGCGTGCGCTTTGAAACGCTTTATACAGACGGTCACACCGTTACCGTCTGCGCAGAGGACATACAGTTTCCGATAAGGATACAAAAATGACCGTCTGAAATTTCAGACGGTCATTTTTTATGTATTTATGTTCAGACAAATAAAAGTCCGACAGAGTGAACAAGGAACGCGCATATCCATGCGATAGCACACTGGAGCAAAACCGTTCCGAGCGCCCATTTTCCGCCAAGCTCACGTTTGATTGAAGCGATTGCGGCAATACAGGGCGTATAAAGCAGGCAAAAAACAAGAAGAGAAGCAACAGCAAGAGGTGAAAACGCGGCAAGTAGTGCCTCCTCCGTACCGAAAAGAACGGTTACGGTCGATACAACGCTCTCCTTTGCCATAAATCCGGCAATAAGCGAGGTGGAAATGCGCCAGTCGCCGAAGCCGAGCGGCGAAAATACCGGAGAAATAAGTCCTGCAATAACTGCAAGTATGCTGTATTTTGAGTCGGATACCACATTGAGGTGGAAATCAAATGTCTGAAGAAACCAAACGATAATTGACGCAAGGAAAATTACGGTAAACGCACGCTGTAAAAAGTCCTTCGCCTTGTCCCAAAGCAAATGACACACATTCTTTGCACCGGGCAAGCGGTAGTTCGGAAGCTCCATCACAAACGGCACTGCCTCGCCGCGGAACGTCGTATTTTTGGATATAAGCGCAACAAGAATACCGACCGCAATTCCGAGAAAATACAGTGCGACCATGATAAGTCCGCTGGTTTTCGGGAAAAAGAGATGAGTAAAAAATCCGTATATCGGGAGCTTTGCGGTACAGCTCATAAACGGCGTGAGCATAATCGTCATTTTGCGGTCGCGGTCGGAGGAAAGCGTTCTCGTCGCCATAACTCCGGGTACAGTACAGCCAAAGCCTATCAGCATCGGCACAATGCTCCGTCCAGACAGTCCTATCTTTCTAAGCAGCTTATCCATGACAAACGCCACGCGCGCCATATATCCGCTGTCCTCAAGCATCGAGAGGAAGAAAAACAGCGTCACAATAATCGGCACAAAGCTGAGAACGCTTCCGACGCCTCCGAAAATTCCGTCAATGATAAGCGAGTGGAGCACCGAATTTACATTCCATGCTGTCAGCAGATCGTCTGTCATGACCGTCAGCGCGTCGATACCGGTTTCAAGCAGTCCCTGAAGCGCGGCGCCGATGACGTTGAAGGTAAGCCAGAAAATCAGCGCCATAATTGCGATAAAGGACGGTATTGCGGTATATTTTCCGGTAAGCACGCGGTCTATCTCGCGGCTTCTTTTATGCTCACGGCTCTCCTGCGGCTTTACAACCGCTTTTGCGCACAAGTCTCCGATAAAAGAGAAGCGCATATCGGCAATGGCGGCTGCACGGTCAAGCCCGCGCTCTTCCTCCATTTGCTTTATGATATGTTCAAGAGTCTCCTTCTCATTCTGCGTGAGTTTAAGTGATTCCAGAATCAGCTCGTCGCCCTCAACCAGCTTGCTCGCCGCAAACCGCACAGGTATGCCGATTTCTTTTGCGTGATCCTCAATTAAATGCATTATACCGTGCAGGCAGCGGTGAACCGCGCCTCCGTTTTTGTCCTTGTCGCAGAAATCCGTTCTTCCGGGACGCTCCTGATATTGCGCCACGTGAAGCGCATGGCGCACAAGCTCGTCAACGCCCTCGTTTTTCGCCGCGGAAATAGGTACAACAGGTATTCCGAGCATTTCCTCCATGGCGTTTATCCGAATCGTCCCGCCGTTGCCGCGCACCTCATCCATCATGTTGAGCGCAAGCACCATCGGCACATCCAGCTCCATAAGCTGAAGCGTCAGATACAAATTCCGCTCGATATTCGTCGCATCGACGATATTTATGATTCCGGTCGGCTTTTCATCAAGAATAAACTGCCTTGATACTATCTCCTCATTGCTGTAAGGGGAAAGCGAATAGATCCCGGGAAGATCTGTCACAAGCGTATCGGGATTTCCTTTTATCATACCGCTTTTGCGGTCAACCGTGACACCCGGAAAGTTTCCGACATGCTGATTTGAACCTGTAAGCTGATTGAAAAGCGTTGTTTTTCCGCAGTTCTGATTTCCGGCAAGGGCAAAAGTCAGCTTAGCCCCGCGCGGAAGCGGATTTTCGTCTGCTTTTACGTGATACCGTCCTCCCTCTCCGAAGCCCGGATGCTCACGGAGCGGAACACGCTTTTCTTTTTCCCCGTTTCCGTCCAGATACGGATTCTCACCGCAAGAGACTTCTTCTATTTCTATTTTTCCGGCGTCCGCCACACGAAGCGTAAGCTCATATCCGTGTATAAGCAGCTCCATGGGATCTCCCATGGGGGCGTATTTCATGAGCGTCACCTTCGCGCCGGGTATAACTCCCATGTCAAGAAAATGCTGACGGAGAGAACCTTCTCCGCCCACTTTTGTTATGACGGCACTCTTGCCGATACCGAGTTCTTTAAGTGTCATATTTCCCTCCCCAAGGAAAGCATGTGCTAACAGTATATTATACACTTCTGCCGCACCGATGTCAATAGAAAAGCCGAGCTTTTGCGACAAAAAACAACGGCTGAAATACTCCCGTCAGGAGTAATTTTTCACCGTTGCTTTTCCTTATTTTTCAGTGTCCTTTAGGCACGGCGTCAAGCTTGTCACGCTCGCCTCGAAGGTCTGCATACAGCAGGTATATGAGCACCGCCGCAAGCGGTACTGCCGAAAACCACACGGATTTTCCGCCGAAAATGCTTCCGAGCAAATAAGAGGCAAAGGCACCGAGAATAAAAATGCATATCATGGAAACGTGCCTTAGAAAAAGCTGTCTCTGTCTTTTCGGATGCGGTTTTTTCGCCCATTTTACAAGCGCTGTTCCCGTCTGCCGAAGATGATTTGTGCAGAAGGTGGTTGACATCACTTCTCCCTGAGCCTGTCTGAAGGTGGTAAACTGCATTGCGGTGATAATGTTCACGGCAATCTGGGAAATTCTATGCGGCGCGCTCTCCGGCAGAAAGCCGAGCGCCGCCACAGCCGCAATTTCAAGCGCGATAAGCAAAGTATCCCACCTTATACCGAGCGTTTTCCTGACAGGATTCGGCATGATTTCAGCAATAATCACCCCTATGAAATATGAAGCGATTGAAATAAAGTACTTAAGAGCCTCCGAAAACTCGCCTTGACCGAGCGAGACGCCTACAAGAAGCATATTCGCCGTCTGTGCGTTACAGAATACTCCGCCGCGCAGACAGTATGTAAACGCGCCGAAGTATCCGCCGACAAATATGAGGCACATAAACACCCACCATTGTTCGCAGGCAAGATATTCACTTTGTTTTGTTTTTTCTTTAAGCTCCGTATACATATTTCCTCGGTATCAGTAATATACTACACCCTCAAAGACAAGAGAAGTATCTCCCGTAAGCACGATTCCGTCGTCGTCATAGTTTACCGTGAGGTCACCTCCGCGCAGCTTGACGGTAATATCCTCGCCCTTTCTGCAAAGCCCGTTTTCCACCGCGGCGACAACCGCGGCGCATGCGCCGGTTCCGCACGCAAGCGTCTCGCCGTTTCCGCGCTCCCAAACACGCATTTTAATCATGTTCTTGTTTACAACGCGTATAAATTCCGTATTTACCCGTTGCGGAAAAATCGGGGCAAATTCAAATTCGGGGCCTTCGGCTTCGATATCAACTCCGTCAACACGGTCGCAGAAAATGACGCAGTGAGGGTTTCCGACGGAAACGCAGGTTATGCGGTAATTTTTTCCGCCGATATTTGTATTATAATCAATTACCTTCTCGCAGTCAAGCAATACCGGAATTTTTTTTGCCGAAAGCTCCGCTTTTCCCATTTTCACGCTTACAAGCGTAACCTTTCCGCCGCGTGTATAGAGCTTCAGCTCCTTCACTCCGCTTGCCGTCTCGACAGTCAAATCAGTTTTTCTCACGATACCGCCGTCATAGACGTATTTTCCAACGGAACGTATGCAGTTGCCCGCCATTTTGCCTTCCGAGCCGTCGCGGTTGAAAATGCGCATTTTCACATCGGCGATATCGGAATTTTCAATGAGCACAAGTCCGTCCCCGCCGATTCCGTAATGACGGTCGCACATATTTACGCAAAGCGCCTCGGGGCAGGTTACAGAGCCGCTACGGTTGTCGATAAAGATATAGTCGTCTCCCGTCGCCTGCATTTTTGAAAAAGATATACGCTGCTTTTCGTCGCTCATTGAGTTTATGTCAACAAGCTCTGTGTTGCTCTCTTTGAAACCGCTTGAAATTATCTCAGCCGCCGCGTTTGCGGTGTCAAGCGAGGTAAAGCACGGCACAAAGGTCTGAAGCGCTTTACGGCTTAGTGCAATGTAGTCATCAACCGTGGAGTCCATAAGTGCGCCCGTATAAACCGCATAGCTTATCTTTCCGCTCTCAAGAAGCGGGAAAAAGTCTTTAAAAGCTACCTCATTCACGTCGATTCCGAGGCTCTTTACGGAATTTGCCGTTTCCTCCGTTGCAAAAATCGAAAATCCGAGGTCATCGAGCTTCTTTGCAAGCGATACGATTTCCGGCTGGTCATGCGTGTCGGCGGAAAGAAGCACGCCTATGCTCCTGTCGGGCGTCGGATATTTAAAATGCTTTCCGGAAGCTATCATTCCTTTGTACAGCGCTTCGCTCAGTGTTTTTCCGATGCCGAGAACCTCTCCGGTCGATTTCATTTCGGGCCCGAGATAAGAATTTGCATCCATGAGCTTTTCAAATGAAAATACCGGCACTTTGACGGCAAAATAAGGCGGAGTGCGGTAAAGTCCCGTTCCGTAGCCCGCGTCAGCGAGGCTCTCGCCGACCATTACGCGCGAGGCGATGTCTACCATAGGCACACCTGTCACTTTGCTTATGTAAGGAATCGTGCGCGAGGCTCTGGGATTGACCTCGATAACATAAAGCTCGCCCTGATAGATAAGATACTGTATATTTACAAGTCCCTTTGTGCCGAGCGCAAGCGCCAGCTTTTCCGAGCACTCGGCGATTGTGTCTATCATCTTGTCGTTTATGCTGTACGGCGGATAAACCGCAATAGAGTCGCCGCTGTGAACTCCCGCGCGCTCAATGTGCTCCATAATTCCGGGGATAAGCACATCTTTTCCGTCCGAGATAACGTCCACTTCAAGCTCAGTCCCCATCATATACTTGTCAACGAGCACCGGATTGTCTATTCCCTGCGCGAGAATACGCCGCATGTAAAGGCGCACCTCCGACTCATCATGAACAATGCGCATATTCTGTCCGCCGATGACATAGGAAGGACGGAGAAGCACCGGAAATCCGAGACTTTCCGCCGCCTCGACCGCCTCCGCCTCGCTCTTTACACCCATTCCCCTCGGACGGTGTATTCCGAAGCGTTCAAGCAACTTGTCAAAGCGTTCCCTGTCCTCCGCGATGTCGATTCCCTCAGCCGATGTTCCGAGAATGGGTATTCCCGCCCTGTCAAGGAAAGAAGTCAGTTTGATTGCCGTCTGACCGCCGAAAGCAACCACAACACCGACAGGCTTCTCAACCTTTATTATATTCATTACGTCCTCTTCGCAGAGCGGCTCAAAATAAAGGCGGTCGGCGGTGTCATAATCCGTGGAGACGGTCTCGGGGTTGTTGTTTATGATGACAACATCATATCCGAGGCGCTTCAGCGCCCAAACGCAGTGAACAGATGAATAGTCAAACTCTATTCCCTGCCCGATGCGGATAGGACCGGAGCCGAGAACTATAACGACAGGCTTTTCCGAGCGCGGATATTCACGCGCTTCGCACCTGCCGCCCGCAACCGAATAGAAATACGGAGTTTCCGCATCAAATTCAGCCGCGCAGGTGTCGACCATTTTATATGAAAATTCTATGGACGGCAGTTCTTTTGCCCCTGAGAGGCGCAAAAGAGCCTTGTCGGTATAACCGAAACGTTTTCCCTCAAGATATAAGTCCTCATCAATGCCTCCCGATATCTTTTTTTCATAGTCGGCGAGCTTTTTGAGCTTTGAAAGGAAGAAACGGTCAATACGGGTTATATTATATATTTCGTCTACGGTTATTCCCGCCTTAATCGCCTCAAACACAGTGAAAAGACGGCGGTCATCCGTGATGTTAAGCCGCTCCTCAAGCGGAAGCCCGGATATCGGCACTGCGTTCAGCGTGTCAAGCGATATCTCCGCTCCGCGCACCGCTTTCATCAGCGCCGCCTCGAATGAAGGAGCAATTGCCATGACTTCTCCTGTCGCCTTCATCTGAGTTCCGAGCTTTCTTGAAGCCCCGGCAAACTTGTCAAAAGGCCATTTTGGGAACTTTACCACCACATAGTCGAGCGCAGGCTCAAAGCAGGCGCAGGTCTTGCCTGTTATGTCGTTTTTTATTTCGTCAAGCGTGTATCCGAGCGCGATTTTCGTCGTTATCTTCGCAATAGGATAGCCCGTGGCTTTTGACGCGAGTGCAGAGGAACGTGAAACACGCGGATTTACCTCAATGACAGAATATTCAAAGCTGTCGGGGTTAAGTGCAAACTGGCAGTTGCAGCCTCCGACAATTCCCAGCGCCGATATTATGTTAAGCGATGCCGAGCGGAGCATCTGATACTCCTTGTCCGAAAGCGTAAGCGCCGGAGCTACCACAATGCTGTCTCCGGTATGCACTCCCACCGGGTCAAAATTCTCCATTGAACATACGGCGATAACGTTTCCGCACGCATCGCGCATGGTTTCAAATTCGATTTCCTTCCAGCCGAAAATGTACTTTTCGACGAGTATCTGGTGAATGGGAGATGCGTCAAGTCCGCCTTTTGCGATTTCCGCAAGCTGATTTTCGTCGTATGCAACGCCGCCTCCCGAACCGCCGAGAGTAAACGCGGGACGCACGATGACGGGATATCCTATCTCCGCGGCGGTTTTAAGCGCCGCTTCAACGTCTGTGGCAATTTCAGAGGGAACAGTAGGCTCGCCTATCTCCTTCATCGTGTCTTTAAAGAGCTGCCTGTCCTCCGCTTTGTCTATCGCTTTTACATTTGTGCCGATAAGCCTTACGCCGTGAGAGGAAAGAAAGCCCTCCTTTTCAAGCTGCATGGCAAGCGTAAGTCCTGTCTGACCGCCGAGACCTGCAAGCAGGCTGTCCGGCTTTTCCTTTTCTATTATGCGCCTTAATGTCGTTACGGTAAGCGGCTCAAGATATATTTCGTCGGCAAGTGCCTTGTCCGTCATTATCGTTGCGGGATTGGAATTGACAAGCACAACATTAACACCTGCGTCCCTGAGAACACGGCATGCCTGGGCACCCGCATAGTCAAACTCCGCCGCCTGACCTATAACGATAGGCCCTGAGCCTATAACGAGCACCTTTTTTATGCTTTTATCGAGCGGCAAGCCCATCGCCTCCATTCTTCATAAGATAACAGAACCTGTCGAAAAGAAATCCGGTGTCTTTAGGTCCCGAGCACGCCTCCGGGTGAAACTGCACCGAAAATGCGCGCTCCGCGGGATAGTCGATGCCCTCGCACGTGCCGTCGTTTGCGTTTATGTAGCTTACCGTGCCGTTTTTCACACTTTCGCAGACCACGGCATATCCGTGATTCTGGCTCGTTATATATGTGCGGTTGCCGACCGCTTCCTTTACCGGCTGATTCGCACCGCGATGACCGTATTTCAGCTTGACTGTTTCAGCCCCCTGCGAGAGCGCCATGAGCTGATGTCCGAGGCAGATGCCGAAAAGGGGCACTTTGCCAAACAGCTTCCCGACTTCCGAAATTACCGCGGCGTTCTCCGCCGGATCTCCGGGGCCGTTCGATAGCATAACGCCGTCCGGCTTCATCTCAAGTATCTTCTCCGCCGGGGTGTCCGCAGGTACCGATATAACCTCACAGCCGCGCGCGCACAGAGAACGGACAATATTTGCTTTTGCCCCGAAATCCATAAGCACAACACGGTATTTTTTCTTCCCTGCGGGAGAAAAAACCGAGCTTTGGGCAGCAGTAACTCCTTCCACCGCGTTCTTTACCGAATACGCCTGAAGAAATGAAAGATCGTTCGGAACTTTACTGCAAATAAATGCATTTGTCACGCCCTTTTCGCGGATTGTTCTTGTTATCTCACGCGTATCCACGCCGAATATGCCGGGAATTCCGTTTTCACGCAGAAATGCATCAATATTCTGCTTCGCTCTGAAATTTGACGGCGCATCGCACCATTCGCGCACGACATATCCGCGCACATGACATTTTCCCTCAAAATCCTCCGGAATAATGCCGTAATTTCCTATCATGGGAAAAGTCTGCATAACAATCTGTCCAAAGTAGCTGGGGTCGGTCAAAGTCTCGATATAACCGCACATGCCGGTGGTAAAAACCAGCTCCCCGACGCCCTCTTTCTCAGCTCCGAAGGCCTCTCCTTCAAAAACCGTGCCGTCCTGTAATACAAGATACCTCTTCATGCTTTTACTCCGCGAGCGTCGCCGCCATAACGGCTTTTATTGTGTGCATTCTGTTCTCCGCCTCGCGGAAAACGATTGACTGTGTGCTTTCAAAGACCTCGTCCGTCACTTCCATTGAATCCCGTCCGAACTTTTCTCCCATTTCTTTTCCTATCTGAGTCTTAAGGTCATGATATGCGGGCAGACAGTGCATGAAAACCGTGCTTTCCTTACCCGTTTTTTCCATAAGAGCGCTGTTTACCTGATATGCCGCAAGGTCATTTATGCGCTCCTGCCATACCTCCGTCGGCTCTCCCATTGAAACCCAGACATCGGTGTAGATGACATCCGCACCTCGAGCTGCGGTGTCCGGGTCTGTCTCAAACCGAAGCGACGCACCGGTCTGCACGGCGATTGCGCGGCAGGTATTTACAAGACCTGTATCCGGAAAATATTTTGCCGGACAGCAGGCGGTAAAATTAAGTCCGAGCTTAGCACAGCCTACCATGAGAGAATTGCCCATGTTGAAGCGCGAGTCGCCCATATAAACCAGATTTATTCCCTTAAGATGCCCGAACTGCTCTTTTATCGTCAGCATATCGGCAAGTATTTGCGTCGGATGAAACTCGTTTGTAAGCCCGTTCCAGACGGGAACCGAGGCATATTTTGCAAGCTCTTCGACAATCTCCTGACCAAATCCTCGGTATTCAATGCCGTCAAATATGCCGGAGAGCACTCTTGCCGTGTCGGCAATGCTCTCTTTTTTCCCTATCTGAGAGCCGGTTGGGTCAAGATACGTAACTCCCATGCCGAGATCTCTTGCCGCGACCTCAAAGCTACACCGTGTACGCGTGCTCGTCTTTTCAAAAATGAGTGCAATATTCTTTCCCTCGCAGTCGCGGTGCGGTATTCCCGCCTTTTTCTTCTGCTTGTAGTCTGCGGCAAGGTCAATAAGCCCGAGAATTTCCTCACCTGTAAAATCAAGCAGTTTAAGAAAATCCTTTCCTTTTATATTCATTATTTTTCCTCCATACATACCTTTTTGAGAGTTTCAAGTGCCGTCTCGAGCGCGTCAAACGGAATATTAAGCGCCGGAAGCAGGCGAACCTTGTCCTTTGCCGTGAGAACAAGCACTCCCCTCTCAAGGCACTCATATGCCACCTGCTTTGCGTCTTTAAGCGTCTTTACTCCTATCATAAGCCCAAGTCCGGTAACATTTTCTATACCTTTTGAATTTTTAAGCGCGGAAAAAATAAAGTCTGATTTTTTCTTCACTTCATTAAGCAATGAGTTGTCTATACGGTTTAAAATGCTAAGCGCGCCTGCGCACGCAACCGGATTTCCGCCGAAGGTAGAGCCGTTCATGCCGGGAGAAAAGATGTCCGCAACCTTCCCGCCGAGCATAGTAGCTCCAATCGGAAGCCCGCCGCCAAGCCCTTTGGCTGTGGTGACAATATCGGGTGTAAAGCCGTAATTCATATAGCTGTACAGCTTTCCGCACCTGCCGTTTCCGCACTGCACTTCGTCCGCGATAAGCAGTATGTCCTGCTCTTCGGCAAGACGCGTCATTTCTTCGACAAAAGCGGCATCGAGCGGCAGTACTCCGCCCTCGCCGCGTACAATCTCAAACATTATTGCCGCGGTCTTGTGCTCCGAGACGGCTCGGCATAACTCCTCCGCGTTTGCTTCACAGTGTACAAAGCCCTCCGTAAGAGGCGTAAAGTGCTCGTGGAAAACATCCTGTCCCGTCGCCGCAAGAGTAGTAAGCGTTCTTCCGTGAAAGCTGTTTTTCAGAGTAACTATGGTGTAATATTCCCCGCCATTTTTGTCCGATGCATATTTTCTCGCGGCTTTTATTGCACATTCGTTTGCTTCCGCTCCGGAATTTGAAAAAAAGACCTTTTTCATTCCGGTGCGCTCGCAAAGCAGCTTTGCAAGCGATGCGCAAGGCTCTGTATAGTATAAATTCGAGGCATGCTGCAAAAGCGAAAGCTGTTTTGTGACCGCCTCTACCCATTCCTCGTCACAGTAGCCGAAGGTATTTACTGCAATTCCGCTGCCGAGGTCAATATATTCCGTGCCATCCGAGTCATACGCAAAAGAGCCTTTGCCCCTTACGATATTTACGGGAAAACGCGCGTATGTGGGCGCGATATATGCGTGGTCAATATCAAACACATTCATTTTCGCGTTTCTCCTCAAACATTGTGCCGATGCCCTCGTCTGTCAGCGTCTCAATCAGAATAGAATGGGGTATTCTGCCGTCAATGATAAATACCTTCTTTACTCCGCATTTTATTGCGGTCGTGCAGCACTCAACCTTCGGTATCATGCCGTCGGAAATAACTCCGCTCTCAATAAGCTCTTTCGTTTCCTCGACCGTGATATGCGATATGAGCGTCTGCGGGTCGTTTTTGTCACGCAGTATTCCGGAAGTGTCGGTAAGCGAAATCAGGCTTTCCGCCCGAAGCGCCCCGGCAATCTTTGCCGCCGCGGTATCCGCGTTTATGTTGTAGACATTACCGTCGTCGTCGCAGCCCAAGGTTGAAACTACCGGAATGTATCCCTTCTCAAGCACATCAAGAATGGGTTCGGGATTGATGTCTGTGATTTTTCCGACATATCCGAGCCTCTCGTCCTTTATCTCTGCCTTTATCATGTGCCCGTCAAGCCCCGAAAGCCCGATGGATTTTCCACCACTGCACTCAATGAGATTGACAAGGCTCTTGTTTATCTTTCCGGCAAGCACCATCTGAGCAATATCCACCGTTTCCTTGTCGGTCACGCGAAGTCCGTCGACAAATTTTGTTTCTTTTCCGACGGCAGAGAGCATCTGCGTAATTTCCGGACCTCCGCCGTGAACAAGCACGGGCTTTACGCCGATAAGACTTAGAAGCACAATGTCCCGCACCACCGAATCCTTCAGCTTTTCACTTGTCATTGCATTTCCGCCGTATTTTATGACCACAATCTTCCCGTTGTATTTTTGTATGTAGGGCAGCGCGTGAACAAGTATCGTCGCCCTCTCTGCATTTGTGATGTTCATTTTTGTCCCCCTTACGTGCGGTAGTCCCCGTTTATTTTAACATAATCATATGTAAGGTCGCATCCCCATGCGGTTGCCTTTTCAGTTCCGATGCCAAGGTCAACGCATATGGTTATCTCCCCGCAAAGCAGAATTTCTTTTGCCTTTTCCTCGGAGAAATCAATGCCTGCGCCCTGCCTGCATACCTCAATCCTGCCTTTTTCGGAGGAAAAGGCAACATCAATCTTTGTCACATCGACCTTCGCGCCGCTGTAACCTATCGCGCAGAGCACGCGCCCCCAGTTCGCATCAGCGCCGAACATTGCCGCTTTTGTGAGAGAGGAGCAAATTACCGATTTCGCAACGATTTTTGCCGTATTTTCATCGGGTGCGCCGCTGACGGCACATTCAATGAGCTTTGTCGCGCCCTCGCCGTCACCGGCAATGGCACGGCACAAATATACGGTAACGGTATTGAGCGCCTTCATAAACGCGTCAAAATCCTCGCCGTCCGAGGTAATCTCGGCGTTTCCCGCCATTCCGTTTGCAAGCACGGTCACCATGTCGTTTGTAGAAGTGTCGCCGTCTACGCTTACCATATTAAATGTGCTTCCGACATCGGTCGAGAGAGCTTTTGAGAGCATTTTCGGACTCACCGCACAGTCGGTCGTGATAAACACAAGCATTGTCGCCATGTTCGGGTGAATCATTCCGGAGCCTTTTGCAATGCCGCCTATTCTGCATTCTTTGCCGCCTGCCTCAAAGCTCACGGCAATCTCTTTTTTCTTTGTGTCTGTCGTCATGATACCCTCGGCGGCAAGCTCGCTATTGTTTCCAAGCCCCGCCGCAAGCGCCGGAAGCCCTGCCGCAATGGGTGAGATGTCGAGAGGCTGCCCGATAACGCCTGTTGACGCAACGATGACGTCCTCAGAGTCAATTCCGAGATTTTCCGCCGTAAGCACGCTCATCTGCTCGGCTATTTCCATGCCGTTTGCGTTGCACGTGTTCGCGTTTCCGCTGTTGCATATTATTGCCTGCGCCTTTCCGTCCGAAAGGTGCTTTTTGGTCACGACAAGCGGCGCTCCTTTAACCAAATTGGTGGTATAAACGGCAGAAGCGCTCGCGCGCACCTCGCTCACAATAAGAGAAAGGTCACGCTTTGTCTTGTTTTTGCGGATTCCGCAGTGTATTCCGTTCGCCTTAAAGCCTTTTGCGGCGCAAACGCCGCCTTCAATTATTTTCATTTTTGTTTTCTCCTCAAATCAGATTTCGAGACAAGTCGCAGTCTCTGTGCCGAGAACTATATTGAGCGCCTCGACCGCCGCACCGGACGCTCCTTTTCCTAAATTGTCGTATCTTGCCGTGAGAAGTATTCTCTCATCACAGCCGAAAACCGAAATTTCCATCGAATCCTTGCCGGAAAGCGCCGCCGCCGAAAACATTCCGTCCTCGTCTGCAAAACCGCTGTACTTAACTATCTCGCCGGCATATTTTTCGCGGTAAATCTCCTTTATCGCTTCGGAATCTCCGATTTTCAGCTCCGAGAGGAAAAGCGGCACTGTCACCGCCATTCCGCTGTAAAAATTCGATACAATGGGGCAAAAAATCGGTGCGTTGTCAAGAGAGCAGACCTTCTTCATCTCGGCAAGATGCTTGTGGTTCTGCGAGAGCGCGTACTGCCGCGGTGCCGAAAGCAGCCCATTTCCCCCTGATTCCTCATATTGCGCTATCATCTTTTTGCCGCCTCCGCTGTAACCCGTAATCGAATGGCAGGTTAGCTTTGCCCCGCTGTCGATAATGCCCGCCTCAACGAGAGGGTAAACAAGAGCGATAAATCCGCTCGCGTGACAGCCGGGAACGGCAATGCGCTTTGAGCCTTTCATCTCCTCAAAAATTTTCTCCGAAAGCTCCGGAAAGCCGTAGACCCAGCCGTCCTGCGTCCGGTGCGCGGTCGAAGTGTCAATAACCACCGTGTCAGGGTTTTCCACCATCGAAACCGCTTCTCTTGCCGCGTCGTCCGGCAGACACAAAAACGCAATGTCGGCTTCGTTAAGCATCTGCTTTCTCGCATCGGGATTTTTTCTGTCTTCCTCCGAGAGCGTGAGCAGCTTTATATCGTATCTCGCCTCAAGGCGCTCGTAAATTCTAAGACCTGTTGTTCCTGCTTTTCCGTCAATAAATATTTTTTTCATTTTGCCTCGCTCCGTGTTGTTTTGCGTCTTTTTGTATTTTTTTGCTTTTTAACTTATATTTTTTCACCTAAATGTATAGTTAATGAATAAAATTTCGGTTTTAATGTATATATTATAGCATACAGCGTATAAGTATGCAAGTATTTTTGAAAAAATATTCAAAAATTCTTTTCCAAAATCTGCGTATCAAAGGCTTTTTTATTTGTGCAACATAAATAAATCCGCGGGATTTTGCCTTTTTTGACCGCGGAATATAAAATCAAAACGCGGAAAGCCCATGAGGCTTTCCGCGTTTTGATTTTATGTCAGAACTGTCTGTAAAAAACACCTTTTTTGTCTGTAAAGCCGGCTGTATCAAAGCCGCAGGCGCGGGCAAGCGCCTCTGCCGTATCAAAGGCATATCCGATATTCGGCGCGCAGTGCGCGTCAGAGGTGATAACCACCGCTCCGCCGAGCTTTTTCCACTCGTTAAGAATCGCTTCGCTCGGATACGGCAGGTCACGGTAAGAGCGCGACATCGCGCCGGTATTTATCTCAAGCGCGGCTTTCCCCGCAAGAGAGCGAAGCGCGCTCTGCCATGCGCGCAAAGCGCGCCCGCTTTCAAGATTCGGCGACGCTCCGAAACGCTCAAATTTTGTAATAAGGTCAAAATGCCCTATAATATTTGCTCCGGTTTTCTCGCAGATGCGGGAAACCTTCTCAAAATACGCTTCGGCATACCCGTCAAAGTCTCCCCCGAAGCCCTCGCGTACACACTTCAGCGTTTCCTCCGGCGCCGCGTCGACACTGTATACTTTTCCACCAACCTTTATATAATGCACCGATCCTATGATATAGTCGTAAAGAGCCGGATCGTCCTCCGAATCAAAATCCATCTCCGCTCCGCAGAGAATTTTTATTTTTTCGCCGTATTTTTTCCCCGCGCAAAGGACCTCATGCCGATATTCCTCCGATGCGACGGGAGACATACTGTAATC